>DASXVL010000168.1:0-7766 GCA_036504255.1 Armatimonadota bacterium
ATGCGCGTAGACGATGAAGTCTTCACCGACGAGCCCTTCCACATCGGACGGCCGTACCACGCCGGGCAGGCTGCGCTGGGCATCCGCTGCCGCGTGATGCTGGGCGTTGAATGCGCCGACCACGCCGCCGTAGCGGTTGCGTGTAAAAATCTTCAGCAGCAGGTCTTCTTGCGTGGGGTCGTGCAACAGGCAGTCGCGGGTAAGCCGTCCGGGTTCTTGCGCGCGGAGCACAGTGCCATCGGAAAGGACCAGCTTGCGCAAGAGGGCAAAGTCATGTGCGTCCGGTTTATCCGACACGTACACCGGCCCGCCGCTAATAGCGCGTGCGGCGGCGTGGAACGCGCCCGCCGGGTGCGCCGATTGGAACATATCCCAATCCGGGTGCACGAATTCGCCCATCCAGTAGCTGGCGAGCGCATTCGTGTAAACATGCAGGCCCTGTGTCTCCGGTTTCCGGGGCATGAAGTCCGTCGAGGACCGCGTCACCGTCGAATTCAATGCGGAATAGAGCATATCGGTGGAGCACGACATGCAGTTGATGACTTCGCCAAGCAACTGTGTCTGCACGGAGCCTTCCAGCGCCTCATGGTAGGCCCGCATGAGCGCCAGGCGTCCGCCCTGGCCATCGCCGAGCACCTCCAGCACCGCCTGGCAGTCGATCTTCACCCCGTCCACGCCTTGAAGGCGCAGATGGCGGTGGTAATCCTGATAAAATCGGTGCACCGCGTCCGGGGTCACGAGGCCATTGAGGTAAACATTCGCTTCGTTCGCCTGTTGCGAGCGATAATGCCAGATGCCTGGCGAAAAGGTCTGCGCGACATTGGCGACACGGTACTGCGGGAAGGCGTCCGGGTCCACCCCACCCCAATACCCGAGTAGCGCGTGCCAGACGAAAAAGGACTCGATACCATACTTCCCTTTCGCCATCGCCACCGTGGGGGCGAGGTCGCCGGGGAATTTTTCGTTGGCGGCAAATGCGGTCAGGCGCTTCTCTCCAGCGGGGAATGTACGCACGGGTTGCCAGCCATCATCGAGGATGAGAAACGTCGGCTGCACGCCGCCCGCGCGAAAACTCTCCAGCCCTTCCCGTACCTTGTCCAACGAGACATCCTGATAAAAGGCGTCCCAGGTACACCAGCCGAAATGCTCGACAAAACGCGGCAACGGTTTTTCTTCTCGCAAACGCCCGGTCTGCATGCGCGCCATGACGCTCTTAGCGGCGGACGCCATGAGCGCGTAGGGATCGTCGCCGACGGCGATGAACACGCCAGTCAGCGCCGAGCCGACCAGGGCGCGATCACCGGTTTCCGCAACCAGCAGCAGTTCGTCTTGCGCGTTACCCTCCAGCGCCGTGCGGAAGGGCGGATCAAGGATTGGCAGCACGACGACAAAGGCGCCGCCTTCCAGTTCGCCCACCAAGAATTGCGTTTCCACCGGAATTTCGGCAATGCACGTGCCGACACGCGGGGTCACAAAAAAGAGATCATCGCGATAACAGGCGGCAAAACGCCGGAGCAACGGCATCGTACCCAGCGAAAAGACGCACCGCGACGCGGCGCGTTCCGCTATCGCCCGCACAAATACACCCGCGCCGAGGTGATCCTCCTCCACCGAGAGGTGCTCGGGCATCATATCAAGGATCGTATAGCCTCCGAGCGTCAACGCACCCGTTGTCAGCTTATTCGTTGTCATGCGTAGTATTGTCCATTCTATAGAACGTGCGCCATCACCGGCATTACCATGGAGACGGTCTCACCCGCCGGGATAACGACGTGTTGTTCATCTACCTGTACGCTGAGTTCCTGTTCTCCACGGTTCGTCACCGTACACGCCTCTTGGGATATGTCGATATGCACGGGGCAGCCTTTCCACAGAATGGGGAACGACAGGCGCGACCACTGCGCGGGAAGCTGTGGGCGCAAGGTCAGGTGCTCGGCAGCCATCGCACTCGCCATACCGGCAAAGCCATAGATGGCGATCTGCCAATTCACCCCACAACTGGCGATATGGATGCCCTCGGCGGCCCCGCCATGCGTGACATCGAGGTCCAATCCGGTGGAATGCAGCCAGAAGGCCCAGGCGTCGTCCAACAGGCCAAGCCGGCAGGCAATCACCGCGTGCGCACCCGCGGAAAGCGACGAATCGTGCGTGGTGTAAGGGAGATAATACTCCCAGGCGCAACGCACTTCCGCGTCAGTGAACTCCTGTGGAAAGAGCATCATGAGCATGAGGACGTCCGCCTGTTTCAAGCACTTGGTGCGATACAGACGCTCTTGCGAGACCTGGGCCGCGAAAGTTTTCGTGCGGTCGCGCCACATGTCCGCGAAATTCGGCTCAGCCAGTGCGTCGAATCCCTCACACTGCAGCACCAACTTCCCCTCCTGCGCACGAGGCGTGGGCAAGGCAGCGCCGGTCAGCGCAAAGGCCGCGCATTCCTCCGCAGACGCGCCCACCTGCCAGCCGACTTCGCTGGCCTTGGCGAGCGCAAAACGCACCAGGCGATTGGTGTAACTATTGTTATGGGAAATCGGGCTGTATTCATCCGGGCCCATAACGCCGAGCAAGCTGGGATGCGGTTGTCCGGGTACCCAATCAATCCGTTGCATCCAGTAACGCGCCGTCTCCACCAGGACGTGCGCCGCCGGGCCGAACAGGTAGCGCGGGTCATCGGTCGCCTGCGCGAAATGGACCAGCCCGTACGCGACATCCGCAGTGACATGCACTTCGTGGTCGCTATATTGCCAGAGCAGGCAGCACTCGCGTCCGGCATGGTCAGACTGCCAGGGATAACGCGCCCCGTCATACCCAAAACGCGCGGCTATTTGCTTGGCCTCGGGCAAGGCCTGCACGCGAAAATCGACCAGCGTACGCGCGCGTTCCGGGTCGGTGTAGAGGAAAAACGGCAGCAGGTAGATCTCGGTATCCCAGAAGAAATGCCCCCAATAGGCATCACCGGCATAGCCTTTCGCGTCGATGGCCACGCGACTATCACCCGGGACATGCGCGCGCAGCAGATGGTAGAGAGAGCAGCGCATGGCGCGTTGCGACGCCTCGTCACCCTCGATCTGCACGTCAGCAGACTCCCAGCGCGCGGCCCACATCGCCGCGTGTTCCGCATGCAAGTCCTCGTAGCGCGATGTTGCGATGCCTGCCAGCACCGCCGCCGGGTCGCTGGGCTGCAAATCGCGGCTGGTGGCGACCGCCGTGCGCTTTTCGACGATCAGCGTCCCGCCGGCGGGAATACGCAACTCGGCTACGCGCTGGGCGGCACGTGCCCCGGCTTCATACCGCCAACTGGCGCTAGGGGCACAGACACGCGTCAGCATCTGCACAGTGTCGCCGCCGTCGGTTTCGAGGTGACAGGTGATGCCGTCCTCACCCGCAGCTTGCAGGGTGACCGCCGTAAAATGATCGTAGCCGTTCGTACGCACGTCGGTATCGAGACTAGCCTGCACGGTTACTGCTTGCTCCTGCACGCACGCCAGCGTCATGCGTTGCACACAGACGCCTGGGTGATGAGCACTGACGAAACGCTCAAAAGTGACGGCAATGGCTGCGCCGCTGCGCGTCTGCCACGTCACGGTGCGACGCAACGTTGCCGTGCGTAGGTCCAACGTCCGGGTATAGCCGTCCACCCGGCTGTGCTCCATGTCGAGCGCTTCTCCGTCGACAATCGGGCGTAGCCCGATGAAGGACGGGAGGTTCAGCATCTCCCAACACAGGAACGGATGCTTTCCAAAGAGGCCGGGAATATAGGTGCCCCATTTCGCCTTCGATTCCGGAAATTTCTCCGAAGTAACATTGGTCGGCATACGCGTGTAGGTCACGTCTTGCGGGCAATCGCTGAGATGTTCCTCCAGCGAACCGCGGATTTGCAGATATCCGCTCCCCTGGGTGAAGAGCCCTTCGTACGCCCGCGCCGTATTCACCGAAAACGCCGGTTCAACCAGCGACCAGGTATCTGACATCGTATATCCTCGATAGTGCACCGTGTGCCCGAGCATCACAGCTCAGGCACACGGTGCGGTTTGACCTATTTCGCGTACGCGAAGCCGGTGACCGGGAAGAAGTTGTAATGATCCGGAGCCGACTGGATCGGTTCGCCGTCCAGCACCAGCACCTCTTTCCCATCACGATACAGCGCGAAGTGCTGTGCTCCGACGTGGAAGGGAACCTGGACGCTGACATAGCCTTTCGCCATGGGGTAGCGGGATTCCTTACCCCCGGAAGTTACGCGCAATTCGGCGGGCGCGGTCAGCAAGGTGGTCAAGTATAGCGCATCCTGCACGTCACCGACAAAGTCCGTCACCGGCTTGCCCGGGTCCGCGACGCCCGCGCCATCCGCTGATTTCACCGGGGTAATCACCGCCGCCTTGGGGTAGACGCGATAGACGTAAAAGAGCCCATCCTTGGTAATCTTCGGCTGCTCGCCGGTCTTATACCATTGGATGAAGTACTTACTCAACTCCAGGTACCCGGCGTGACAGGGGCGATTGGGCCGCGCAAGATGGCTCACCAGCTTACCAAGATTCTCCACCGGACAAATATACGACTCGTTGAAATCATTCCAGGTGACGATTTCCACAAAGTCCGGCTGGGTGTCGATGATGGATTTCCATTGTCGCTCCATCCCGAAGCCGCCGCGTGTTTCGAAATACCGCCGTCCCGGTTGCATCGCGCCCCAGTAGAAGGGCGTGTAGCTGGCCATCACCAGCTTTTTATCCTCGCGAGCCGCCTTGACGTAACTGGCGTTGCAGGCGGTCAATTGCTCATCGGTGCCGGCGGCGCCGAAGAAGAAATAGCCGTCCACCGTGTCATTCCACTTGGCAAAGTGCTCCTTCACCGCGGGGTAGCTGGGCAACTCGGTGATATTCGGACGTGGGTAGAGGAAAGGCACGAAGCATACGTTAATGCCCTCGGTCTTCAGAGAGGCGAAAATGCCTTTCCAATCGACACCGGTTTCACCTTGGAAGGTGGACACCAACGGTCGCCCCTGGTACTGGTAGTAGTTTGGGTGCGTGACGTAGGTTTTGAGCATTTCCGGAATATACACCGGTTTCAGTGTGGCCAGATCGAGCGAGAAGATCAATTTAAAATCGGTACCCAACTCTTTCGCCGCCTGGAAGAGCATCTGCGTGCGCCGTACATAATACGGCTCATCATGCCACGCTCCCACGTTGAGGGCAAAGCCATCAATACCCACCGCCTGCGCCTCACGCATTTCACGTTTAAAGCCTTCTACGTTCTCGCCATAGGCGGCAAAACAGACCGCATAATGGGCAAAGACCGGGCGTTTGGACGTTTTCGCCGCCTGCGCCGAGCATGATGACGCGAAGCCCATGAGCAGTGTCGCCACCAAAAACGTGGCGACGAGTGTCAGCATCGGAATCTTTCTCATTAGTGAGTTCTCCTCTTTTGAATATTAACGTCGACATAAGCTGCGGTCCGAAGTACTCGATACATCATCATGGCCCAACCGGCGCTCACCTCGGCCTGTATACCAGTGGTGCTCGCTTGGCTATTTTGCGTACACGAAGCCTGTGACCGGGAAGAAGTTGTAGTGATCAGGCGCCGCCTGGATCGGTTCGCCGTCCAGCGTCAGCACCTCTTTCCCATTACGGTAGAGGGCGAAGTGCTGTGCCCCGACGTGGAAAGGCACCTGAATATTGGCGTAGCCTTTCGCCATGGGGTGCCGGGACTCTGTACCCCCGGAAGTCACGCGCAATTCGGCAGGCGCAGTCAACATGGTGGTCAAGTACAGCGCATCCTGCACATCACCGAATAAGCCTGTCACCGGCTTGCCCGTATCCAGGACGTTCGTCGTACCATCCACCGGTTTCGCCGGGGTAATCAGCGCCGCCTTGGGGTAGACGCGATAGACGTAAAAGAGCCCATCCTTGGTAATCTTCGGCTGCTCGCCGGTCTTATACCATTGAATGAAGTACTTACTTAATTCCAGGTATCCGGCATGGCAGGGGCGATTGGGCCGTGCGAGAAAACGCTGCAGCTTGCCAAGATTCTCCACCGGGCAGAGATACGACTCATGGAAGTCATTCCAGGTGTTGATCTCTACGAAATCCGGCTGGGTGTCGATGATGGATTTCCATTGCCGTTCCACCCCGAAGCCGCCGCGCGTTTCGAAATAGCGCCGTCCCGGTTGCACCGCGCCCCAGTAGAAGGGCGTATAGCTGGACATCACCAGCTTTTTATCCTCGCGGGCCGCCTTTACGTAACTGGCGTTGCAGGCGGCTAATTGCTCATCGGTGCCGGCGGCGCCGAAGTAGAAGTACCCGTCCACCGTGTCATTCCACTTGGCAAAGTGCTCCTTCACTGCGGGATAGCTGGGCCGCTCGGTGATATTCGGGCGTGGGTAGAAAAACGGCAGAAAACAGATATTAATACCATCGGCTTTCAATTTCCCGAGGATATCCTTCCAATCAATGCCGTCCTGCCCACTGAAGGTCGACACGAGTGGACGCCCCTGGTACTGATAGTAGTTCGGGTGCGTGACGTAGGTTTTGAGAATTTCTGGGATATACACGGGTTTCAGCGTGGCCAGATCAAGCGAAAAGATGAACTTGAAATCGGTGCCGAGTTCTGTGGCTGCCTGAAAGAGCATCTGTGTGCGCCGTACATAATGCGGCTCATTGTGCCACGCCCCCTCGCTGAGGGCGAAGCCGTCAATACCCGCCGCCTGTGCCTCACGCATCTCACGCTTGTAGCCTTCCACGTTCTCGCCATAGGCGGCAAAACAGACCATGTAATGGGCAAAAACGGGGTGCTTGGGCGTTTTCGCCGACTGCGCCGAGCAGGTGAGCGCGAAGCCCATGAGCAGCGACGCCAGCAGGAACCTGGAGACGAGCGTCAACATCGGAATCTCTCTCATCGGGAACCTCTCTCAATAGACCAGTTCGCATTCGACAATGCCCCATGTGCCCGAGCAGCGCTGCTCGGGCACATGGGGCGATCCGTGCCTATTTCGCGTACGCGAAACCGGTAAGCGGGAAGAAGTTATAGTGATCAGGAGCCGCCTGGATCGGTTCGCCGTCCAGCGTCAGCACCTCTTTCCCGTTGCGATAGAGCGCGAAGTGCTGTGCCCCTGCGTGGAAGGGCACCTCGACATTGACCAATCCTTTCGCCATGGGGTACTTGGACTCGGTACCGCCGGAGGTGACGCGCAACTCGGCGGGCGCCGTCAACATGGTGGTCAGATAGAGGGAATCCGGCAGGTTAGCGGCAAAATCCGTGACCGGTTTGCCCGGATCTTGGACGCCCGTCGTGCCGTCCACCGCTTTCGCCGGGGTAATTATCGCCGCCTTGGGGTAAGGGCGATAGACATAAAAGAGTCCATCCTTGGTAATCTTCGGCTGCTCGCCGGTCTTATACCATTGAATAAAGTATTTACTCAACTCCAGGTATCCGGCATGGCTGGGACGATTGGGCCGTGCGAGAAAACTCTGCAGCTTGCCAAGATTCTCCACCGGACACAGGTACGACTCGCAGAAGTCATTCCAAGTAACAATCTCCACGAAGTCCGGTTGAGTCTCGATGATGGATTTCCATTGGCGTTCGACGCCGAAGCCGCCGCGCGTTTCATAATAGCGTCGGCCTGGTTGATTCGCGCCCCAGTAGAACGGCGTGTAGCTGGCCATCACCAGTTTTTTATCTTCGCGGGCCGCTTTCACATAACTGGCATTGCAGGCGGTTAGTTGTTCATCGTTGCCGGCGGCGCCGAAGAAGAAATAGCCGTCCACCGTATCATTCCA
>DASXVL010000169.1:0-2767 GCA_036504255.1 Armatimonadota bacterium
TCCGGGTCCTCGTCGGTGCCACCCAGACGTTCGATGGGGCAGCCGGGACCGAACTCGCACCCACAGCAATCGCTGTAGTGGTCAAGTCCGGCATACTCCAGCAGCCCGGCATCCGCGAGAAGCGTGCGCTGTGTGGGAGCAATATCGCGCTCGCGGAGCAGTACGCCCCGGTCGGCGACATCAAGTTGGGCTAACCAATTCGCAGGTATCATGGGCCACATCGATCTTCCACCGCGTCAGCAGTTCTTGAATCTTCGGGGCAAAGGGATCATTGCGCCGATAGGTATGGGTATTAGGCACCGCGAGCGTAAACGAGCGGGTGACCTGGCGCCCGTGATCCTGCCGGCGTTGGAACACCAACTGGAATGAGGCACGCGCCACCGCCAATTGCGCCAGCGACAGGTTACTCTCGGTGACCACCTGCTCCAGATACGCATACAGGTCATTCGGATTCTGCTCACACCGGCTGGCGAGGATCATCTCCCGCGTCTCCTCGCCGGCGGTGTCGAGAAAACTCAGGCGCTTGAGTCGCACGGCAACCACCTCATCGGTCGGTTGGACAGGGAAGGTACAGGTCGCATATTTCAACTGCTCCAACTGATACACCCGACGCGCGCCACTCCAGAGCCCCAATTCGACGCCGAGGATGGCGCGGCCAAAATAGCGTTTCAGCGGTTCCCGATCCCGCGAGCCGCCGCCGACATAGATTTCCAGCGTCTGCGCCGGACGATGATAGACGTAGATCACCTCGAAGGCCGGGCGGAACGTTTCGACGATCAAGTCGCGCTGGGCGTTATACACCATGCGCCGGCGCGCGTAATCTTCGGGGTAAACGAAGACGTACAGGTCATCGCCGCGATCTTCCACATCGACTTCACATCCCGTGCCCCGTCCCTGTAATCGGCAGTAATTACTGATGGCCAGTCGTAAACTGTGCACGCTGCTCTCCGTCACCTGCGGATGCGCGCCCTCGAGGCGTCCGGTTTTGTGCCAGCGACTTTCCCCCAAGCTTTCAACATGGGCAAAGCGCAGCGCCCGCTTGAACACCTCCGGGAACTCCACCAGCGCAAAGAGCGCCTTCGCATGGCTGCCGGCATAATGGGTGAGATGTGGGGCCAGTTCGACCGGCTCGGGTTGACAACGCCCGGTGATCAACAAATAGTCGATGCCACGCCCATCGGCCAGCGCATCGATGTCCAGGAAATCCTGCATGATCCGGTCACGCAGGGGTTCGGGGGCGTCCACAATGGCTTGGCGCACGATGGCCATGCTGCGGCGATCCGCCTCCAGCGCCTCAATCGTGCACCAGGGGATACAGCTCCCCAGATGGGTCTCGGTCAAGCCCACCTGGGTGGCATAGCCTTCCAACAACTCCACCGGCACTTTACACAAAAAGGCCAACAACGAAAACGAATTCCTCATCCTCTTCCTCCGTTCGGGGGCCACGGAGACTTTTGCTGCGATAGACGGCGACGACTGGTACGTTATGCCCGATAATCTACATCATTGTCCGGTCAGTCTGTACGACCGGGACGTCACAATACACACTTCAATGCTGCTTACCCTGACCGGGTTTCCTTGCCGATCCATGCGGCGTTGGCCGCTTACGCGGCATACACCTCCTCTAGGTGCCAGGTCAGCTCCTTGGTGTTGAAGGCCAGCTTATACGCATTGCCCACGGCGGACACCGCAAAATAGCAGATCTGAATGCCACCGTTTTTGCCGGTCCAGCGCTGGTTCACCGCATCCACGGCATACGTCCGATTCGCCCAGCGAAAATGGCGCGGGGTCATTTTCCCTTTACTGAACACGACCACCACATCGATGGGGTCCCGCAGGCGCTCCTGTTGCATATGATCCTCCTGGGGGGCGATTGGTTGGCTGTGTGCATCATTTTAGAACTTCTGTTCGGAGTACGCAATAGCAAACACGGGGCAAGTTATCCACAGCATTTATGCCCTATGGTGGATAATAATCCTGGAGAATCGGAGGACGAGTGACGAAAAGGTTGTGGAGTACCCTGATAGCATCAGTCGACAGCCCGCGCAACACACACAGGGCTGGTGCCAGGACACAGTGTCGCTAGAGCAGTCGGGAACACGCCACGATGATCGCAGTCAGGAGAACACCGGTCAACAGCATCATGAGCGCCATCCCGCATCCGCAGCACCCGCCGGTGCCCGTCTGCGCCAGCGGTTTCCGTAAGAATCCAGCACGATAGGCATTTCGCTGCAGCGTCTGCGCGCGCTCCGAATCCTGGGACAGCCAGATCCGGACGACGGACGCCAAAAACGTGTCTTCCTGACCGGGGGTCATCACGTGCAGATTGCAGTCGCAGTACGGGTCGATGATGGACAGGCGCCGCGTCGTCGCGGGAATGGCAATCCCCTCACGCTGCCGGCAGACCGGGCAGTTGTCGGTGTCGTCGTCACAGAGCCAGACGGCATAGCGCAGCAGTGTCGGCGGATGCGCAAAGGTGGAAAGGCCCACCAGGGTCGCCAGGTAATGCCGCAAGGTCTGCAGGGCGACTTTCCCCGCCTGCCGGTTCAGACAGGCTTCTCGCTTTGCTGGGGTAGTATGGGTCGAATGCGTACAGGTGAATTCTCCCCAATGCCGGACCAGGGCGACGAGTGGATGCGTCTCAATCGGTACTCCGGCCTCCGTCAACCGCTTGGCTAATGCGGTATCGGTGAGCTGCTCGCCCAGGACATTCACGATGGCACGCTCACTGGGACGCAAGGCATCGAGGTCGACCCAGACCAGCCAT
>DASXVL010000170.1:0-10622 GCA_036504255.1 Armatimonadota bacterium
ACGAGGTCGGTGGCCCCAGGATTTCCGCAATGTGCGACAATAATTCCTGCCGAGAAAATGGCTTCTCGATGAGCGCGACGGCGCCATGTTGCAAGATGTCATCCATCGTCCGGCGATCACCCATGGCCGTCAACACGGCCACCGGCGTGCGGGGTACTGTCGCCCGAATCATATCAAGGAGATCGTACCCGTTCACCCCGGGCATGCGCAAATCGAGCAAGATCAAGGCGAATGGCTCCGCCAGTCGCTGGCGTACTTCTTCGACTGTTTCGGCCATCACCGCATCGAATTGATCTTGCAACAGCAGCGCAACGGCCAGGCAAATGCCCGGTTCGTCATCAATCACTAACAGTCGCGGTAAGGGGTTCTGGGATTCCATAGTCTCAGCATCCGTTCTGAAAATAACTCCAAGACGTTCGTTAATTAATAGTTCCCCATCCGTTGCCTGATCCCTCCTCAAATCGCGCATGTCATGGGACGCGCCAAGCGATGAAAAAGGATTTCCATACGTGGCATTGAACTGAGGGCAGTATGGTGTCCGGTGGCATAGTAGAAACACCCTGGGGTCGGCTCGGCATCGTCCTGTCTGCATGGGGCCTGCAACGAGTCACTTTTCATGCGCCGCCGGGCGCACGGCTTTCCGGTCCCTGGGCTGACGCGTTTGCCGCCTATCTCGCAGGACAGCCTTTTTCGCCTAGCTTGCCCGTGGATCTCACGGCACTCCCGCCGTTCACGCAGCGGGTCTTATGCGCGTGCCGTGACGTGCCGTTCGGCGCGGCCGCCAGCTATGCTGAATTGGCGCAGGTACTGGGGTGCCCGCGTGGCGCGCGTGCCGTCGGCCAAGCGTTGGCGCGCAATCCCGTGCCCGTGGTGATTCCCTGCCATCGCGTACTCGGCGCCCACGGTCAACTTACCGGATTTCTGGGCGGCTTGGACTGGAAACGCCACTTATTGACCCATGAGGGTGCGCTGCCGCTGCCAACGTGAGCACACCGCCCATCGACCGTCGTGAGGTTACAACGATGAAACGACTTCTCTGGCACTGGCTGATTTCCGCGGCAGCGCTCTGGCTGACCGCCATGGCGTTGCACAATGGCGTCACGATCAATCCCTGGTGGCACGTGCTCTGGCTGGCGCCGTTGCTGGGCCTGGTAAACGTGCTCGTGGGCGCCGTCGCGAATATCCTTGCTTGGATCGCCTTTCCGGTGAATCTGCTCACGCTCGGGTGTTTTGGCTTCGTCCTTTCCTTTGTCGGCTATGCGCTCGCCATCAACTATCTCGGCAAAAACCTCGCGGTCTTTCATGTCGCCAGCTTCTCGTGGGCGGCCGCCCTGGCTATCATCATGGCGTTATTCAGTACCGTGCTCAACATGGTGCTTCCCGGGGGACGCGCCGGCCGGCGGCGGTAAATCATGCTCTCCATTGCACTGCTGCTCTTGGCAGTCACCGGGTATAATCTCGTGCTCGCCCTGCTCATTCTCAGGCGCACCCGCGTCGGACAGCCCGGTCGCCTCTACGCCTCGCATATTTTCACCATCGCCGTCTGGACGGCGTGCACCGCCCTCATCTATTGGCCGGGCGCCTCCCATGACCTCGTGCTCTTTTTCGCCCGTGCGACGTTTTGCGCCGTCACCGGCATCGGCATCACCTGGATATGGTTCTGTGCTGACTTTCCCGCCATGTCCCTCACCTTCCGGCGTGTCGCCGTGGCGATCACCGCCATAGGACTGCCCTGGTTCTTCCTCGCCTGGACGCCGTGGGTGGTCGTCAATACCACGGGACTGCCCTGGCCCACGCATGTCACGACGGGTTGGCTCTTACCGGGCTATGGCCTGTGGGCTTTAGCGTGCGCGCTGCTGGGGAGCCTGCATTTGCTGAAAAAGTTGCGCCGCTCGCGCGGGCTGGCACGCCAACAGATTCGTTATATCCTCATCGGCCTGGCCGGCATGTGTTCGATCGGCATCGCCGTCGATATCCTCATACCGGCGCTCACCGGTTCGACGGAGTACGCACAATACGGCGCACTCGCCTCGTTACTGCTCACCAGCACGGCGACCTATGCCATCATCCGTTACCGCTTGATGGATCTTCGGCTCGCGCTGCGCACGGGCGTCACCTATTCGCTGACGCTTGGCATACTCTCCGGACTGTTGGCGCTGCTCTTCACGACCCTGCATCAGCTCTTGACCGGTTACATCCCATTTCCCCTGCGGCTCTGCTACCCGTTCACCGTCATGGTCATCGCGCTGGTCTATAATCCGGTGCGCCATTGGGTGCAACGCCTGCTAGACCGGCTCTTTTTCAAAAGCGTCTACGATTACCGCGAGACATTACGCGAGGCCAGCCAGGCCTTCGCGTCCGCGCGCGAGACGCAGCCGCTCATCGACAGCCTGTTGCAGACTATCCTGCACACCCTGCAGCCCCGCGGCGTCGCCATCTACCTGCCCAATCAGGCTGGTCTGCTCACACGGGTGGCGTGTTCCAGCCCCTGGCCAGTGCTGCCCCGCCAACTGCCCGAGCCTGATCATCTCCTCGCGCATGCGCTCAGCCATGATGACGCCATTATCACCGGAGAATTGCTGGGCAATCCGGATGCGGGGCGCCAGGTGGGTGAGCGCCTTCAGGCCTGGGAGGTGGAGATCGCGCTGCCGCTCGTGGCGGGCAAGCAGCTCTGCGCGCTGGTCTTCCTGACGGAAAAACGTTCCGGCGATCTCTACAGCAGGGATGACATCAGCCTGCTGCACATCTTGAGTAAACAGGCGGCCATTGCGTTGGATAACGCGCACCATTACGAAACCTTGCGCCGCATGAATACCGAACTGGAGGTGCGGGTCCACGAGCGGACGTTACAACTGGCGCAGGCCAACCGGCAACTCGAAGAGGCGATCACCGCACTGGAAGCCGAACGCGCCTACCTCTCCGGCGCAATTGATATCTTACCGATTCCCATCTTTTTTCGCTCACCGGTCCATGGCGAGATTCGCAAGAACCGCGCCTATACCGAGCTCTTGCAGGCCTGCCAACTGGATGAGTCCGTTTCGCTCTGCTTGCTGGACGCGGACACCCATGCGCCGCTGTCCCCTGCTCAGCACCCCGCCGATCGCGCGTTGCACGGGGAAGTCATCTCCGGCAGCGAAAAGATTATCACCATGCCGGACGGGAGCGAGATCCCCATCCTCACCCATGCCGGTCCCATTTACCTGGGCCAGGAACTCGTCGCCGCCGTCGTCGCCTTCCAGGATATCCGCGCGCTCAAAGCCGCCGATCGCGCGAAAGATGAGTTTCTCGCGGTGCTCTCGCACGAGCTCAAAACGCCGCTCACCTGCATTCTCGCCTGGGCAGAGGTCGCCCGCCATGGCTCAGACCTACCGCTGATCGAAAAATCGCTGGCGATCATCATGGACAATGCGCTGCGCCAGCGACACCTGCTGAATGATCTGCTGGATGTATCCCGCATTGTGCATAACAAGTTGTTGCTCTGTCCCGAGCCGGCTGACCTGTGGCGCATGACGGAAGAGTGCGCGCGCAATCTGGCGCAGAGCGCCGTGGCGCGCGGCGTTCAGGTGCACTGCATCGCTCCCACCCATGCGTTGCCCGTCCTCGCCGACCGCGTGCGCTTCCCACAGGTGCTCAACAATCTCATGAATAATGCGCTCAAATTTACCGAAGCCGGTGGGCGCATTACGCTCACCGGGCGCTGCGACGGCGCGTGGGCGATTCTGGAGATCAGCGATACCGGGCGGGGGATTCCGCTTGAGCGCCAACACGAGATCTTCATTCCCTGTCGCCAGGTCGAACGTATTGAACCGAGCGGGGGGTTGGGCCTCGGCTTGACGTTGGTGAAAGGCATTACGGAACTCCACCAGGGGACCGTCACCGTCCGTAGCGCTGGCCCCGGCCAGGGCAGCACCTTTACCGTATCCTTGCCGCTCGCGCCGGTGGCGGAGCGCCCGCGGGAAGCGGCGCTGGGCGTCAGCGTGCCGCGTTGAGACGCGCACGCGTGCAAGGACGCGCCTGGTAAACTTTTGCAGCTATGGTATAATCAAGTTCGTGCCTTCGGCGCACGAGAGGAATGTGTCATGACCCTGGCTCCTGCTGAGATAGCGAATATGCAACAAACGATTACCGAGCTTGAACGACAGCTCGACGCGATCCGCCACATTGCCGTTGGTTTAAGCTCGATTGCCAGTTTTGACCATCTGGTGCGCGATGCGCTGAGCATCTGCCTGGAATGCGCCGGGGCAGAGGCGGGCTCCATCCTACTCTATTCGCAGGAAAAACGCCGGTTAATCTTTGCCCATGTCGTCGGTGAGAAAGCGCATCACCTGACCGGTGTGGAGATGGAGCCGGACCAGGGGCTGGCAGGCCTGGTCTTCCAGACGGGGGAGACGCACATCACCGAAGACGTCAGTAAGGAGCACGCGCATTACCGTGGTGTCGGGGAGATGATCGGTTTCGTGACCACGAATATGGTTACCACCCCACTGAAAGGGGGGAATGGACACTCCCTGGGCGTCATGCAAGTGTTGAATAAGGTGGGCGCGCCGTTCCAGCGCTCTGACGTCACGCTGATAGAGATCATGGCCGCGCACATCGCCGTCGCCATTGAGAATACCCGCCTGCACGAGCAAGCGCGGCTCGCCGCCGTGATGCGCTTCATTGGCGACATCAGCCACGATGTGAAAAATATGGTCACGCCAGCCATTACCGGCGCGGAGACATTACGCCTGGTCTCCCAGGATTGCCTGCAGGCGCTGGACACGCAACTGGCGCATTGCACCTGCGACACGGACATCCGGGCGGGACTCGGCACGGCGCTGGACGACCTACGTGCGCTGCAGCCGGAACTCCTCGATATTATTCTGGAAAGCTGCAACGCGGTGCAACAACGCATGGCGGATATCTCCGCCGCGGTGAAAGGCGTTGTCTCCCCGCCCTGCTTCGAGGTGGCGGACATCGGCCCCCTCGCCCGCCGCGTCACCGGCGTGCTGCGCGCGTTTGCCCAACAAAAAGGCATTGCGCTGCGTATCGACATCATCGGCGAGCTGCCGATGGCCCCGTTCGATGCCAAGCAGATGTACAACGCCATCTACAACCTGCTCTTCAATGCCTTGGAAGCCTGTTCCAGTGGCGATACCGTCACGCTGCGTCTCAGCGGGCAAGCGGCTGGGGACTTCCCGGAGGGGAACTACCTGCTGTTGGAATGTGAGGATACCGGACCGGGCATCACGGAACCGGTCAAGGCCAAGCTCTTCACCGATGAGGCGATCAGTACCAAGCCGCTGGGCACCGGGCTCGGCACGCGCATCGTCAAAAACGTCATTGACGCCCATCAGGGGACCGTCGCCTTGGAGAGTGTCCTGGGGATAGGGACGCGCATCCGCTGCCGCATCCCGGCCGACCGCGCATTGGTTTCCTGCCAACCGGCCATCACCCATATCGTGTGATGGCGCGCCGCCACCTGCCCGGCGTGCACCGCGGGTTACGGGATGATCAGGTAGCGGAACTGGCGGCTCTCCGTGCCATTCGGATGCTGGTAGAGTGGTCCCGTTGCTCCGCTCGGCCAGTAGCGCAGTTGGAATTTGATGGTGGCGCCGCTCACCACACCCAGCTCATGGTAGGGTACGTGAAACGCCCAGACGGTGCGGTTGCCGAGGGCAAAGGCCTGCGCCGACACCCCGGACGCGACGAGCAGACCGGCGCCGGGTTGCCCGTTGAGCAGCGCTTGATAGCGCTGGCTATCCGGCTTCGCGTCCGGCCCCCCGCAACTCAATAGCACGTCGCCATATGGGGCGGTCGCTTGCGAACTGAGCTTGCCGTCATTATTGCCATCCAACACCAGGGCCATCGCTGCCTGGGGTTCCACTTTACCTTCCAGGCCAGCCACCAGCATGAATGTTTGGCCGTCACGTGACCTGACCAGATTGATGAAGCCCGGTAGCGTCGTGACGCCCTCGGAAAATTGCAGCGCACTCGCCCCTTTGAGCCACGCTTCCCGTTGATGAGCAAGTTCCGCCGCCTCCGCTGCCGGCGTGGGCGGGGTCAAGCCGCTCGCGGGGGGCGGTTCTGACGTGGAGCGCCCGCTCGGTGGGACGGCTGTCGGCGTCCCGGCAGCGGCTGTCCCCGCGGTGTCCGCCGCGGGAGTGGTCGGCGTGGCGCCGTTGGCATCAGCAACAGTGGGGGGCGGCGCTTCCGACGGCTCGGTCGTCACCGCCGTTAACGGGGGCACTTCGTCCGTCTGCGCTGGAGCGGTCACCTCCGTCGTGGTGGCCGCCGGGGCTGTCGTCGGCGGCAACGGTGCTGGAAGAGGGTTGCGCGACGCGATCCATTGCCCAGCCATGCCTCCCAACAACACGGCCACGAGAATCACCACCGGAATCCAGATGGCGGCATAGCGCGTCATGAGCGGACGCCAGAAAATACGCGTCAGACTTTTCGGCGGATGGATGACACTAAAGGGCGGGAACGCCACGCCGACCACGGTGATCGGGGTCGCCACGCCGCGCAACGGATACTCTTTCCACACTTGCCATTTGATCTCGTGCCGATCGCCCAAAATGAGCCGGGCATTTTCATACACCGGATCGGACAGGTACGTTTGCCCCGGGCCGGCCAGGCTGCATAACCGACAGGCGACGTTGACATTGTGCCCAAAAATATCGCGCGAGGTACGCCCCCCGCGCGTCACGATGCCCAGGTGCAACCCGATATGAATCTGGTAGGGCACTTCGTCCGCTTCCGGCGCGAGCCGGATGCCCGCCGGCTGCAACACCGCGGCCAACGCATCCTCCGCCAACCCGCCATGCGTGTAGCGGTGGGCGGCGGCGTGCAAGGCCAGGGCGCATTCCGTGGCGGTGGCCGGGTTGGCGAAGACGGCCAAGACACCGTCACCCGCCGTATTCACGATTTCCCCGGCGCCGTCACGCTCGATGAGGGCCTGCATCAGCGCGAGATGCAAGGCAAGAATCTGCTGGGATTGCGGCAGGCTCCGCGCGGAGATGCCGGTAAACCCGCTCACGTCACAGAACATGACGCAGAGCAATTCGGTATGCGTGCTCAGGCGGTATTGCTCGACGCGTTCGAGCGCCTCGGGGGGCAGCGTGAGCAGCTCTCCGCATTTGAGACAGATCTGTTCATCATCGGGCTGCAACGCCCGACACGACGGACAGCGCATCATGGGTTTTCCTTTGTGCAACGTGGTAGGCCTATACGACCAACGTACCCAATGCTCTTCGCCTTCACGCGTCGCGACTCCTGCCGAGGCGCGCACGCACGCTGCTGGGACGGTCGCCCTCTATTGCGATGACAGGCGACAAACGCGGCACAGGGGAAGGTGATATTAGGAGGAGATTGCTATCAGGGAGGAGCGGCTCACTGACGAGATTGCCCTGGCGCTCCGAATAGGGTACCAGGTCATTCGACAGGATGGGGAGGCTCTGATCTTGACAGATAATAACGTGAGCAGTACTATTTTGATGGAGGCTTTGAGACGCGCAAGCGGATCATTGCCTTTTCTTTTTACTCCTCTTCCTCGCTTGACTTCAACTCTGGTATCGGCGCAAAGCTCCAAATCTGTATTTCGGTCTGACTTGGCCCAACTGCACGACGAGTATGGTAGCGTAAATCGCAGAGTCGCGTAACAAAGTCATCGAGCTCCTGACGGCGTGGTTCCATCATCCGTTTATCGCGAAATCCCCAGGATACCAGATACGCGACAAGGTCAGCGAGTTGAATCCCGGTCGTCAGATCAGAGTGTACAAAGAAGGCCTCCGGGATGATTTGACCAGCGCGCTGCCGACCCTTGGTTGTGCGCTTGAAGTACCGATCCATCTGGCCAAGTAAAATGTGGCTCTGACTTTTTTCCAACTCATCGAAGACCACAATACCGGATACTCCCGGGTTACGGTCTTCTAAAAAGTAAAAGAATCGCTCGAAGAGGTAGCAATAGTCACGTCGTAGCATATCGACGGGTAGATCACGTGTATTGCGTTGGAGAAGAATGCTGGCAAAGGCTTTGCACCGGAATCTGGCGCAGATGCTGAGTAATTCGCTGACGTAGGCCAATTTGGCTTGTGCTAGCCCAGTGAGTTCGCGTAGCCCAGCCGCTTGACCGTTTTGTAAACACGCATACGCCAATGCGCGTCGTTGCTCCTCTGGGAGTGGCGGCAATTGCGCAGCTAGGCGAAAAGTTTTTCGTTTGAGCAGTCGCTTTCCTTTGAGCTCCTGACGACCTGCCGTATAACGACAGCCGAAACACCGTTCTTCCAGATCATGCACAGCCTGGACCAAATTCCAGAGATCCCGATCTTCCACCGCCATACCTGCCAGTACTTCATACGGTGATTCCTGGTGATCTTGACCACTTTCGTCGATGAAGAAGAACTATGCCATAGCCTCATCCTTCAGACAATCTTGCGAAAGAGCTTGGATTCTGCGCTAATTGCATCGTCAGCCGCACCCTATCAGCCCAACACATGGGTGTGTATGCTAAGCGAAAATAGCATACACGCTTTTAGAAAACCCCGCCAGCAGTCATGTACTCCGGCAGAGCCGGAGGCTTGATTTTGTGCACCGCTCAAAGCGGTGTACTATTACTTGGGTAAGCGTCTCGTCAGCAACCACATCCAGGCTGTGGTGTCCAGCCCGGCCGCCTCCGATTTTCTTCTCATTGTAATTTCGTGCTGCTTGTGACAATAAGAACAAATCAGCCGTACTCCATCACGCTCACATCTACCTACGTGAGTCGTTTTTTGCACGGTCCCAGCGGAATAACACACGAATTTACCTAAATTTTTCAGAAATGTTCGTGAAAACATTCACAAACCCTTGACTAACCCCTTTCATAGGTTTATATTGTGAAAAATATCTCTAATCATGTATTGAGCACATATGATCTGGAGATACCAAGGAGGTAAGGACCATGGCTACCCCGGTACCGCAGCAGGTAGAAGAAGTCGTTCCCCGTCAGGGGAAACGCCAGGAACAACTTGCGGCCCCTGCGCCGCCCTCGGCCGAGCAGGAAATCGGCCTCCTCGTGTCGCGCGCCCAGGATGCGTTGAAAGGCTTTCAGACCTTCACGCAGGCGGAAGTCGATGCGATCGTGAAAGCGATGGCGTTGGCCGGCGTCTCGCATCGCTTGGAACTGGCGCGCATGGCCGTTGACGAGACGCACAAAGGCGTCTTCGAAGACAAGGTCATCAAAAACCAGTTCGCCACCGAATACATCTACAATGACATTAAAAACCTGAAAACAGTCGGCGTGATTGCCGAAGATCCGCAGGCAGGTACGGTGGAAATCGCCGAGCCAGTGGGTATCATCGCCGGTATTACCCCGGTGACCAACCCGACTTCCACCACCATGTTCAAGGCGATCAGCGCCCTGAAAGCGCGCAACCCCATCATCTTCGCCTTCCACCCGCAGGCGCAGCAGTGCAGCGCGGCGGCGGCCAGGTTGCTGCGTGACGCGGCGGTGGACGCCGGCGCACCCGCGCACTGTATCCAGTGGATCGAGCATCCCTCGGTGGAGGCCACCAATGCCTTGATGCAACACCCGGGGATCGCGCTCATCCTCGCCACCGGCGGCGGCGCCATGGTGAAAGCCGCCTACAGTTCGGGCAAACCGGCGCTGGGCGTGGGGCCAGGCAATGTGCCGGTCTACATCGAGCACACCGCGGACATCAACATGGCGGTGAACGATATTCTCATGTCGAAAACCTTCGATAACGGCATGATCTGCGCTTCCGAGCAGTCGGTCATCATCGACGAGGCCATTGCCGAGCAGACGGTGGCGCGCTTTATCAGCCAGGGCGCGTATGTGCTGAACCCGGCGGAAGTACTGAAGGTCGAGGCGCTCGCCATCGATAGCAAAAAATGCGCCATGAGCCCGGCGGTGGTCGGCCAACCGGCGACGAAGATCGCCGAGATGGCAGGCATCACCGTGCCCGCGCAGACGAAAGTGCTCATCGCCCCGCTGCAGGGTGTCGGGCCGGAAACCCCGTTGAGCCGCGAAAAGCTCTCGCCGATCCTCGGGCTCTACACCGTGAAGACGACAGAGGAAGCCTTCGCGCTCTGCGAGCAATTGCTGCAGTTCGGCGGCCTCGGGCACACGGCGGGCATCTTCACCAACAATCCGCAGATCGCCCGCGCCTATGGGCAACGCATGCCGGCCAGCCGCGTGCTGGTGAACGCGCCGACCAGCTTCGGCGGCATCGGCGACCTGTACAATACGCTCGTCCCGTCGCTCACCCTGGGCTGCGGCTCCTACGGCGGCAACTCGACCTCGGAGAACGTCAGCGTGCGCAACCTGCTCAATATCAAGCGCGTCAGCAAGAGGAAAGAACGCATGAAATGGTTCAAAGTGCCGCCGAAAATCTTCTTTGAAAAAGGCTGCCTGGCGTACCTGCGCCAGTTGGACGGCGAGCGCGCCATCATCATCGCCGACCCGGCCATGGTGAAGTTGGGCTATGTCAAACAGGTGGAGCGTTATCTGGCGGACGCCGGAATGACGGTGGAGATCTTCAGCGAGATCGAGCCCGACCCCACCACGGAGACGCTCTATCGTGGCGTGGAGCGCATGCGGCATTTTCAGCCGGACACCATCGTCGCCTTCGGCGGCGGGTCGG
>DASXVL010000171.1:0-1562 GCA_036504255.1 Armatimonadota bacterium
CATACTGCAAAAGCCAAGGGGGGGATCGGCCACACATTATAATGGGTGGGCCGGCTTCGTAAATCAGCGCTGACACAAAAACGCAAGGAGTATGTATGCGCGACGATCTACTTCTCAATGCTGCTCAAATTGCCATTCAATATCGCCAGACTGTCGACGAAATACCGGTCGTGAGTACGGCCACACGTGCGGAGCTGGCGGCCCAACTCGACCAGCATCTGCCCGAGACAGGCGAACCGCCGGAAGCAGCCCTGCGAGCGTTGGTCACTGGAGTCGAGAGGGGATTGGTCAACAGCGCCAATCCGCGCTATTTTGGTTTCGTCATGGGGGGATCGACCCCGGTCAGCATTGCCGCCGACTGGCTGACCTCAGCCTGGAACCAGAATGCCCAGGTGTACCTGACCTCTCCCGCGGCTGCCCTCGTCGAGGAGGTTGTGGCCGGTTGGCTGCTGGATCTGCTTGGGCTGCCGGGGGATGCCGGAGTGGGTTTCGTGACCGGGACGCAGATGGCGCATTTCACCGCGTTATCGGTCGCCCGAAATGCTGTTCTTGCCCGCCACGGTTGGGACATCGACGCGGAAGGTTTGCAGGGCGCTCCGCATATCAATGTCGTGTGCGGTGAGTGCTGCCACGCCACACTCCATTCTGCCATCCGCATGATGGGGTTGGGGACGCGCAACATCCGCACAGTAACCGCCGACGATGAGGGCCGCATGCGTACGGATGCTTTTCGCCAGGCCCTGGCCGAATGCTCTGGCCCGACAATCGTCTGTTTACAGGCGGGCAATGTCAACACCGGCAGTTTCGACCCATTTGCCGAGCTCATCCCCATCGCGCGCGAGAAAGGCGCCTGGGCGCACGTGGATGGCGCATTTGGTTTATGGGCGGCGGCATCCCCTCGCGATCGCTGGCTCACCGCCGGGGTGGAGTCTGCCGATTCGTGGTCGACCGATGCGCACAAGTGGCTGAATGTCCCCTATGATTCGGGGATGGTGATCATCCGCGATGCAAACGCCCACCGTGCGCTGAAGACTGCCCGCTGCGCTTATGCCGGAACTGAAAGCGCGGTCGACCGGGATGGCTCGCAGTGGGTCCCGGAGAATTCTCGCAGGGCGCGAGCGTTTGTCCTGTACGCCGCATTGCGGGCTTTTGGACGCCAGGGTGTGGCCGAGATCGTCGAGCATTGCTGCGACATGGCGCGAGCATTCGCCGACCGGCTGGCAAGCCTGCCTGGAGCGCAAGTCCTCAACCAGGTGGCGCTCAACCAGGTACTGTGCAGGTTCGATCCACCGGTGAACGCCGACCCGTCTATCTTCCACACGTCGGTTGCCCGGCGTCTGCAGCGCGAAGGAGCCTGTTGGATCGGCGCCACGCAGTGGCGCGGGCAGACAGCGCTGCGCATCTCGGTCTCCAATGGAGCTACATCGCTGGCAGACGTGGAAACCGCGGTTGGATGCGTGGAAAGAGCCGTCGCGTTGGAACGGCGGGCCATCGGTGATTGAATGGCCGAATTCACCGCCGTGTCCCAAACCCAGCAAGCAGAGATGTAGGGGCACGGCGGT
>DASXVL010000172.1:0-3429 GCA_036504255.1 Armatimonadota bacterium
GGAAGAAGGCGTGTTCGAGTTGCGCGCCGAGGTGGATGGCACCGAACTGCGCCCCGCTGATCTGCAACCGATCAAATACATCATCATCGACACCAAGCACACCCAGAACGCCGCCAGCACCTCGAAGAAGACGGTGGTGCATGATATCGACTGCGTGCAACAGACCGATCTCGGGAAACCGATCGTGCGCAATACCGACTTTTGGGACGCGAACGGCGAGACGCGCGTGACCACGTCTCCCGCGGGCTCCTATCGTGAAAGCGGCGATAATACCGGCCCCGCCGAGCAAATGTACTCCTGGGGCGGAAAATCGCTGAGTGCCTTTTCCTACCGCATCGACGTGCCGGAAACGCAGAAACCGTATTTGTTGGAACTGGAGTATCCCGATGATGACCGGCGCACGGTGAACGCCATTATCCTCGAACATAATCAACGTGATACCGCCCAGCCGGGCAGCGGCTATGAAACGGGCGACTGGTACCCGTTGACGATGAAGATGCAGACGCACACCGTGCTCTTCTGGCCCGCCACGAACGAACTACGGATCGCGGTGGTCAGCATGAACCCGAATATGCGCGCCGCCGCCGCGCGCATCCGCGTCTCCCGTTTGGATGACGGCGTGCCCGCCGGTTCGCCGAACCGCCCGGATGGACGTCGGTATGGCAGTTGGTTCGAGGAGGGGAACCGCTGGCTGCTGCACTTCCGCGCCGGCGCGCCTGAACCGAACGAGATGGAACTCGACTACGTGGGCATCAAGCGCTGGATCGAAACCTGCCGCTTCACCGGCATCAACTACCTCTGCCCGGCCGAGGTGGTCTACCAGGGCGTCATCTATAATTCCGACGAGTTGGAAGGGCTCTTTGTCCGTTCCTACGATCCGCCGCGCCTGGAAGCGCTGCTCTGTGAGAAGTACGGGCTGAAATATGTGCCGGAGATTCATCTCACCGCCGGCAATGACTGGTTCGCCACCCGCGTCGTCGCCAAGCTGGCACCCACCGTGGAGGAACTGCTGCTGCTCAACCGCTACGGCCAGCCGGGCAACGGCAGCGCGTCGCCGCGCTATAATCCGCTGCACCCGGCAATTCAGGAGAAATACCTGCGCATCATCGGCGAGTTGGCCGATAAGCTGCAGGATTCCCCGGCGTTCGCCGGCATATCGCTGCGCCTGATGGAATGGCAGTGGGGCTCCTGGAATGCCCTGCCCAGCTTGAACTGGGGTTATGAAGATTGGACGGTGAAGCAATTCAGCAAAGAAACCGGCGTCGCCGTGCCCGGCAAGGACGGCGATCCCGCACGTTTTGCCCAGCGCTTTGCCTTCCTCACCGGACCGGCTCTGCGCGAACGCTGGGTGGCCTGGCGCTGCCGGAAGATGCTCGACTACTACGTCCGCCTGCGCGACCGCATCCGTGTGCATCATGCCGATGCCGTGCTCTACCTGCCCAAGCACCCGGTCTCCTCCGGCGAATCGCTGGATGAAGATTTTGGCGCGTTGAGCGACACCGCCTACGACACGGTGCGCGAAATGGGGATCGATACCAAGTTGCTCGCCAAGACGCCGGGCATCGCGCTGATTCCGTTTGGCTATTACGGACGGCGCGATTCCAGCCCGGTGGCCGACCAGCTCCGCCTCGATAATGAGCTGGATGCCGACCATCTTGCCATCGGTATGGGAAACGAACGTGCCTTCGGCTATGGCAACGCCTACTTCGAAGTGCATAAGCAAATTGCCATCGATAAATTGGGCTTCCCGGATCTGCAACCCAGCGGCTATAACGGGGCGGCGGACGCCGGCGGGCGCACGATCCTCGAGCGCCTCTCCGTGGTACTCGCCGAACAGGACTCCAGCACACTCGTCGAAGGCGGCTTCGGCTATGTCTTCGGTCAGCCCGCGGCCTTCAATGAATGGCTGGGCGAGTACAAACAGCTCCCGCGCCTCCCCTTCACGCCGCTGCCGGAGGGGCGTGACCCCGTCGCCGTCTGGTATCGCGAATGCGACGACGCCTTCTACTGCTACGCCGTCAACCGTGAGTCGTACGCGGTGCCGATCACGCTTACGTTGGATGGCGCGAAGGTCGTCACGGCGTTGGCGTCCGGCGATACCGTGCCGGTGGTCGAGGGGCAACTCGCCCTCACGCTGCAACCCTACCAGTTGCGCGCCTTCAAAATGGCGAAACGCGCCCGCATTACCGGATGCGTACAACAGGTGCCCGCCGAGCAGATCGAACTGGTGAAGAACCGTCTGGTCGCCTGTCAAACATTGGCGAACGCCATCACCGGCCCGCGTAAGGACGATGTGACCGATACCGAGCGCAGCGCCTTCCTGCGCCAGCTCGCTCGCGCCTGGGATGCCTTCAAGCATGACCAGTATTGGCGCGCGCGTACCGCGCTGTCGATGACGCCGATGATCACCGTCTTTGCGAAACTCGCCAGCTACCCGAACGGACAACTGCATCGCAGCCAGGCCGACATGCTCATGACACAAAACGCCATGCGCGGCGAGGTGATCCCCGAACCGATGCTGACGGCGGAGGCGCTCAGCAAGCTGGTCGCGGCAGGAGGTAAGACCACGCTCGCCGACTCCGCGTCCTATCACGCGGATTGGCAACATACGACGGTACTGCAAACGGCCGACGGTACACTCGACATCGATCTGCAGGCGCCGACCGACGGCAAATATACCCTCTCCTTAGGTACGGTGTCCGGCGCTCCAGTGACGATCAGCGTCACCCTGGCCGGCACAGCGCTGCCGGGGGTGGCGCAGATCGTCACGCCGAATCGCCCGATACGCAGTGTATTCCCCACCGTCTCGCTCCCGGCGGGCACGGTACGCCTTTCGCTGCGCGCCCAGGGGGCCTTCGGCGTCTACGGGGTGACGCTGCAGCCGGTCTATCGCCCATTGCCCGCCAATCACTGGCTGACCATCGGGCCATTCCCGAGCCAGTGGAACAAACATATGGACAATACGCGCTTTGACGGGAAGTGGGTGAAAGCGGCCCTGGCGACGCCATACCTTCCGGAACAAGCCTTGAACTTCACGGCCTCCTATCCGGGGCTGGACGGCAAGCCGCTCACCTGGCAGGCCAGTGATGATCTGCATGGGCGCTTCATGAACCGTGGCGTCAACTTCTTGCTGCGCAGCGGTGTGTTGTTCAACGATATCTGCTACGCCGTGACCAGCATCACCTGCCCGGAGGAGCGGCAGGCCAGGTTGTACATCGGCTGTGACTGGTGGGCCAATGCGTATCTGAACGGGGAACTCATCCGTTCCGCGCGCAATCCCAAAGACATCGCGGAGGATGGTGCGCAATTTAACGCCATCACGCCGCTCCTCGCCACGGTGACATTGAAGAAAGGCGTCAATACTCTGCTGGTCAAATGTCATGGCGGCAGTGCCGCCAACTACTTCTCTGCGTTCATCAGCGACCCGGG
>DASXVL010000173.1:0-3026 GCA_036504255.1 Armatimonadota bacterium
CGCGGAAGCGGGCATGCCGGACCCGGTACGCGAAAAGGCGCTCAAAGAGGTTGATCGACTGGAACGGATGCCCGCCGCCTCGCCTGAGGTGACGGTCACCCGTACCTATCTCGATTGGTTGCTTGGCATACCCTGGGACCGGCGGAGCGAGGATCGTCTGGATCTCGATGCGGCCGAAGCATCCCTCAACACCGATCACTATGGCCTACAGAAAGCCAAAGAGCGTATTCTGGAATTTCTCGCGGTGCGCAAACTGAACCCGAAGATGCGCGGTCCCATCCTCTGCTTCGTTGGGCCGCCGGGCGTGGGCAAGACGTCGATCGGACGCTCAATCGCCCGTGCGCTCGGTCGTGAATTTATCCGTATCTCGTTGGGGGGCGTGCATGACGAAGGCGAAATACGCGGACACCGGCGGACGTATGTCGGCGCGATGCCTGGACGCATCGTGCAGGGGATCAAAACTGCCGGCAAAAAGAACCCCGTCTTTATGATGGACGAGATCGACAAGATCGGCCAGGACTTCCGCGGCGACCCGTCGTCGGCGCTGCTTGAAGTACTTGATCCCGAGCAGAACTTCGCCTTCAGCGATCACTACCTCGAAGTGCCGCTCGATCTGTCTGAAGTCATGTTCATCACCACGGCGAACTTGCTCGACCCCATCCCGGCCCCGCTACGGGATCGCATGGAAGTGATCGAGTTTCCCGGCTACACCGAAGATGAAAAGCAGAAGATCGCCGAGCAGTTTCTGGTGCCGAAGCAACGCGCCGAGCATGGCCTGACGCCCGGCAATTTGCATATCACGCCAGATGCGCTACTCCAACTGATCCGCGAATACACGCGTGAGGCCGGCGTCCGCAACCTGGAACGCGAAATCGGCTCCGTCTGCCGGAAAGTCGCCCGTTTAGTTGCCGCCGGCAAACGCAAGCGCGTCAACGTTCGCGCGGTGGATTTATCCATCTACCTGGGCGCGTCACGTTACCATTATGGCACGGCGGAAAAATGTCCGGAGGTGGGCGTGGCGACCGGCCTCGCGTGGATGGCGACCGGTGGCGATGTGCTCGCGGTGGAAGTCAGCCTCATGAAGGGCAAAGGGGTCTTGCAATTGACCGGCCATCTTGGCGAAGTCATGCAGGAGTCCGCGAAAACCGCCGTGAGTTACGCCCGTGCGAACGCGGAAGTATTAGGCATATCACCCGAAATTTTCGCCGAAACGGATATTCATATTCATGTCCCGGAGGGACAGACGCCGAAAGATGGCCCGTCCGCTGGCATAACACTCGCCACCGCGCTTATTTCCGCGCTCACGAGTCGTCGGGTCAAATGCACCGTGGCGATGACGGGAGAGATCACCCTGCGCGGCCACGTACTCCCGGTCGGCGGCATCAAGGAAAAGATGCTTGGCGCCCACCGTGCGGGCATCACGGATATCATCCTGCCGGTGGAAAACCGCAAGGACCTCGACGAATTACCCGAGCATGTCAAAGCGGAACTCACGTTTCATTTCGTCGAGCAAATGCCGCAAGTGCTGGCGGTGGCGCTGGCGGATTAGCCCGCGTCGCAACTGCTGGTCATAACACGATGGGAGCGGCGCAAGCCGCTCCCATCGTGTTATGCATATGGTATCGTGCTTAACTGACGGCGACGCCGGAGACGGGGACAAAACGTTTCATCTCGGAAGACTCCAGGCAGGCAAAAATGACCGCCATACTTTTTGCGCCTTCCTCGCCGGGAATGGGGCACGGCGTCTTATTGATGATGCAGTCCACAAATGTGGCGATCACGCCGGAACTCGTCTGCCCGCCGGCTTCATTTGTCTGTAGTGCGCCTGTCTTATAGTACTGCTTCTCGCCATTCGCTAATTCAACGACGACATTATAGGCCGGATCGCAGTCAATGCGCATGATCCCTTTTTCGCCAAAGAGCACGGTGCTGTTATCGCCGCCCGGGGCATGACTCCAACTCGCGACCATGGTGCCCATCGCGCCACTGGCCATACGGAACAGGCATACGGCATTGTCATCAACCGTGGAATTGGCCTTGTTCGCGATGGCGTCCACGTAGGCGGCGACTTCGACGACCTCATCATCGAGCATCCAGCGAATGAGATCCGCCTTGTGCACGCCGAGATCGCCCATGGCGCCCACGAACGCCTGATCCTTTTGGAAGAACCAACCGCCTTTCCCCTCCACGCTCCACCCCTCCGGGCCGGGATGCGCGAAACTGGTACGAAAGGTCAACACGCGACCGAGAATGCCACTCTGCAGTATCTGCTTGGCGCGTACGTGCAAGGGCGCCAGACGCTGATTGTGCCCGATCATAAGCACTTTCCCGCTCTCGTGACTGGCGGCAACCATTGCCGCCGTTTCTTCCGGCGAAATGGCCATCGGCTTTTCACAGAGCACATGTTTGCCGGCCTGCAACGCGGCGATACTGATCGGCGCATGCAGCGCGTTGGGGGTGCAGACACTGACGACGTCGACGCCATGCAGTGCGACTACCTCACGCCAGTCGGTGTAGGCTTTGCAATGATACAGCTTCGCATACTCCTCGGCGCGCTCTTTGACTTTATCGCACACGGCGACCAGCTTCACGTGGGGGTTGGACGCATACTCTGGTAAATGACGATGCTTGGCAATACTGCCACAGCCAATAACGGCGACATGTAATTTCTTCATACGTTCATCCTCTCCGGGGTCAGTGAGTTATGGCTGCCGCCACGCGTACGAGGGCACAACCGCTCTGTGTCTTAGGTATTGTGAATGAATAACTGCTCAATTATTCCTGAGGATTTTTGGGGGCTGTCGGGCGTGTGCCGCTGCAAGAATATGCGGACATATTTTCAAGCGACACTCGCCCGGCAGGCGCGAAAAAGACCAGGAAGAATGAGCAGTTATTCATTCATGATGCCTTAGGGTATCAGCTTTGCCGCCAGGGAGCAAGATATTCCCACACCCGTGCCACGGGTAATCCGACAATCGTATAATAATCGCCGCAGATATTTTCAACCAATATCGCGCCCAAGCCCT
>DASXVL010000174.1:0-2106 GCA_036504255.1 Armatimonadota bacterium
CAGCGCGTATTTGAAGACCTGCCGCATGCCGAACGTTACAGCGCTGTGTGGAGGAAACGGTGGGGCGGGTGGCAAAGCCCCGCCCCACCAACGACGCATTAGCGCATGTAGTTCGTGACCTGATCATCCGGGAGCACGCGGTTAAAGAGATTGAACATCTCCAGGGTGATCGGGGCATTATTGTACTGTTGGTCGCCCCCGACCAGCACGGGACCGGTGGTCGTAAACGTAGATGGCGAGGTGTTCGCATGCCCGACGCGCTTGACGGTGTATGACGTCCCATTGATCCACATACGGGTCTTCAGCGTATCGGTTACCGCGCCGGGGATCCAGTTGTTATCCGCCGGTTGTGAGCCATCCCAGGTGACGACGAAGTCGTACCAGGTATTGTATTGCAGTTCATTGGCGCCCATGTCGGGGTAGTAATCGCTGAAATAGAACCATTGGCCATCGATATACCCCGAGATGCGCAGGTGCGGCAGGCGCAGGGCGGCGCCACCCGAGCCACGCCCGCTGACGTAGACGCGGACATCCGCGTTATTCGAGAACGGGGCCACCATGGTCACCAGGTCGCCGTCCAATTCGAACGGAGGCGTTCCTCCGCCAAACGCATTGGCATGCGTGAGCATGAAACGGAAGTGGCACGTCAAGGCGTTGCCGGAGGAGAAAGATCCGTTGCCGGTACCACACTGGATGGAGGCGTCAGCCATCGGATCGTTATTGGCCGGCGCGAGCGAGACCGCGCCCAGCGTGCCATTCTTCCCGTTCGCCCATGTTGGCCGACAGAGACTGGCGAGATTCTGCGATACCGTGCTCGGCACCAATTGCATGGTCGTCAGCGTGGTATCCGTGCCGACCCCCGGGAAGGTGGTCGTCTGATAGGCGATGGTATCCCCGAGCAGCGCGCCCGCCGGCGGCGTCACTTTCCACCCCACCACCGGCACGAGGGAAATTTTGAACACGTACCATTGCAGATCCTGGTACGTCTTGCCGACATCGAACCCGGTGGCCAACTGCGCCGGCGTAAAGGTGCCATAATTGGTGCCGGTCGTCAGTTCCGTCACCGAGTAGGTGCCGGCGGGCAGACTCTTGGTGAAGCAGAGATGGTTAGTGGTCAAGCTGGCCGGACCGGTGTAGAAGTCGTAGCGATGGAAGGTGGTGGCCAGGAAGTAGTCGTTCCCCTTCTGCAGCACACGGATTTGCATATATTTATTATCCGTGCCGGTAGAGTTCGCCAGGCGGGTGGTCACGCCCGCCCAGGTCATGATACTGGGGATCATCGCTTCCCAATCGGGGCCGCTCAGGGCCGGGCGGCGAATCATGAGTACCTTGCCGGAGCCCACCGTATAAGCGTCGTGCGGGTAGGTGCTGGCATTGATCCCCGCGACGGCGGAGCCGGTGGAGAAGAAATCGATACCCAGCGCATTGAGCAGGTAATGCGTGGTCGTGGAGTCCGGATCATTGAGACCATACTGGCCGGAGTTGATATCCAACACCAGCTTGCCACCCCCCTGCACAAAGGAGACCAGGTAATCGCGCTGGGCGGTATCGAGAATCATGTTGGTGAGGAAGATCACCTGACAGTTGTTCAACTGCGCTAATTGCCCCTGCGGATTCACCGTCACGGGTGTGTAGTGGTTGCAGACATACAACGCGGTGGTCAGCGCGCGCCGGTCAATATCGTCCGCCCAGCGGAAGTACTCGCCCACCGGATAGAGATTGAGAATACCGACGGTGTCGTGCAACTTCTCGGCGTCGCGCAGTTCCGCCAGCAACGGCTCGGCCGCGGTCAGCTTGTCCAGGCCGGGATAAGGCGGCGTGGGATTGGTGGGATGCATGGCGTTGTTGTAATTGAACGTTTGTGATCCGAGCAGGAACACTTGCGTCTGCAGACCGCGCCCGCCTGTCCCGAGCATGCCATAGAGCATTTCATCCAGCCCATTCGCCACCGGCATGTAATTCCACATATCGTGTGGTTCCATGCGATAGCGCAAGCCGGACACGGCATTAAACCGATCGTAGAACGAATCGTAATCCTGGGTAGAATGGATGCCGCCATTGGCCAACATTGCCCCACTGCTGGCGACGTGCTGCAGATAGCTATCC
>DASXVL010000175.1:0-4072 GCA_036504255.1 Armatimonadota bacterium
GCTCAAGGCGGTTGAGGGTCGTGACGAGCACTTCGCGACCACGCCAATTCACCGCGTGGAGCCGTAGGCTCTGCAGCGCAGGCGCGTTGACGGGCGCCGACCAATCGACCGCAAGCGTAGCCTGGCCCTTTTTGCCGTCACATCCCGGCAACAGGACGCTCACCAGGGCGCAAAAGAGACAGAGGAGAATCGGTCGAAACATAAGCCACCTCCTGCAATCCTTTGCAGCATAGCAAGATTTCTCCGGCTGGTGCGCGCCGTTTGCATACATGTAGAGACGCGGGCAATCTATTTGGCGTTGACTTCGTCACCGCTGCTGCGCTTGAAGAGGAGCAGCAGCGGCATGGCAATAACAAAGATGCCGCCGATGAAGAGGAAGGCGTCTTCGAAAGCCAGCACGGTCGCCTGTCCCTGGATGATGCCGTTGATGGTGGCCAGCGCCTGTTGCCCGGCGGTCGCCAGCGTGGCGCCTTTGGCGTGGAAGAATTGCTGCAGCATGGCAAGGCGCTGCGTGGCCAGCGGATTATACATGCTAATGCGCTCGATCAACGCGGCGCGATGGAACGCCGTGCGGTGATCGAGAAACGTCGTGAGCAAGGCGATGCCCGCACTGCCGCCCAACTGGCGCGCCAGATTGTAGAGGCCAGTGCCCTCCCCGATCTCGCGTCCTTTCAATCCGAGCAGGGTGGCCAGGGTGAGCGGGACAAAGAGGAAGCCCATCGACGCGCCGCGCAGCACGAGCGGCCAGAACATCTGCTCGGGACCGGTGTCCATCGTCAGGTTGCGCAACATGAACATCGAGACGACAAACGCCAGCGCGCCAATGGCGACCATGTTGCGCGCGGGAAATTTTCCGATCAGCTTGCCGACGATGGGCATGGCGATGGTGGTCGCAATGGCGCCGGGCAGCATGATCAACCCGGTTTGCATGGCGGTGTAGGAGCGCAACTGCTGCAGGAACACCGGCAGGATAAAGATACCGCCATATAAGCCGACCCCCAGCACGGTGGCATAGACGGTACCGGCGGCAAAACCGCGATTTTTCAGGATGCGCAAATTCACCGCCGGGTTGGGGGTACGGAGTTCCCAGATGACAAAGGCGAGCAAGGCGGAGATGGCAAAGGCGATGAGGATACAGATGTAATTTGAGGTCAGCCAGCCTTCATCATTGCCCTTTTCCAAAAACATTTGCAGGCAGCCCAAGCCGATCGCGAGCAGGGCTATGCCGATGAAATCGATCCGCACGTTGCTGCGACGCTGGTGTTTGGAGTCGTGCACGAACATGATGGTGAGGATGGTGGCCACAATGCCGATGGGCAGGTTGATGAGGAAGATCCACGGCCAATTATAATTATCCGTCAACCAGCCGCCCAACGTGGGGCCGACCGTGGGACCGACCATGACGCCGATGCCGTAGATGGCCTGCACCATGCCCAGTTGCTGGGGTGGGAAGATCTCCATCATGGTGGCCTGCGAGGTGGAGAGCAGCGCCGCCCCGCCCGCGCCCTGCATAATACGGAAGATGATGAGCGCGGGCAGACTGCTCGCCAGCCCGCAGAGCAGCGAGGCGACGGTGAAGAGAATCATGGAGCTGGCCAGGAAGTATTTGCGGCCAAAACGCGCGGAAAACCACCCGGTCAGCGGCAACATGATGACGTTGGCGATGATATAGCCGGTGGAGACCCAACTGATCTGGCTCAAGGTGGCGCCGAGATTCCCCATCATCGAGGGAATGGCGACGTTGACAATGCTGCCATCCACCACCGTCATGAGCGTGCCCAGCATCACCGCCAGTAGGATGATCCAACGTTGCGCCTGGGTATAGTCGTGATATTCTGCGGCGGGGGCGGTGTGCGTCGTCGTCATAACTGCGTCTGTCCTTGTATGAATCGTGCCTGGTAATTTGCCCTGCTTGTGCCGCCGGCGGAGTACTTCAATAATCTGCTAGAACCATATTTGCGCGTGAACACTTAGTCGCTGCGTCGGTGCCGCGCTCTCTCGTTTGTCCAGCCGACCCTCGTCGCCCTCATCCCCGGCCTGATCTCCCCGAGGAGAAGGGAGTGGTACCAGTGTGGCGTATCAACCCATGGCGCCCCTCTCCTCGGGGAGAGGGGTTGGGGTGAGGGCCGCGGGCCTGGACAGCGACGCTCACCTAATCTCGGGGACAATCATCAGTGCGTTTGTATGATGGCCACCACGGACATGCCGGCGCGTAAGCGGTCGACATCGGGTTGCTCGGGATCCAACACAATTTTGACGGGAATGCGCTGCACGACTTTGGTGAAGTTGCCGGTGGCGTTATCCGGGGGCAGCAACGCAAAGGTCGAGCCGGTGGCGGCGGCGATACTATCCACGTGTCCGACGAAATGGCGTCCCGGCATGGCGTCGATGCGGACTTCCGCGCGGTCGCCCTGGCGTACCTTGCCCAACTGCGTTTCTTTGAAGTTCGCGGTGGCCCAGACGGATTGTTGCGGCACAATGGCCATGAGCGGGGTGCCGGGCTGTACTAACGCCCCGATTTCGACGCTCTTTTTGCTGATATAGCCGGTGACCGGCGCGGTGATGCGCGTGTACCCCAGTTGCAGTTTGGCGCTGGCCAACGCGGCGCGCGCCTGGGCGATTTTCGCCAGGGCTTGCGTGCGCACGCTGCGGCTGACGTCCACCTGATGCGGCGTCGTCTTGGCCTGCGACAGTTGTCCCTGCGCCTGCGCGCGGCGGGCGATGGCCTGCTGGATGCTCTGCAGCGTGCTCTGCCGCTGCGCCTCGGCCTGGTGGACACCGGCCACCGCGGCGCCGGCTTGGGCGCGCGAGGCCGTCAGTTGTGCTTTCGTCTGGGCGATGGCGGCGTCGGCGGCGGTGATTTGTTGTCGCGCCGATTCCACCTCTGCCAGACGGGCGTTGACGACTTCCTGCGCCGCCTCCACCTGGCGGCGGGCCGCCTCGGTCTGCGCGGTGGCCGCCTTGGCGGCGGACACGGCGTGCTCTGCCGTCTCCGTGCTCACGGCGCCTTTGCTGACGAGATCGGCATAGCGTTGGGCATCACGATCGGCTTTGTCCGACGAGGCCTTGGCGGCATCCACCCCGGATTGCGCGGCGCGCACGTTGGCTTTCGCCATTTCGACCTGCGCCAGCGCCGCCGTGACCCCAGTCAGTGCGCGCTGGCGATTGGCCTGCGCGGCGTCCAACGCGGCTTGCGCGGTGCCGATATTCGCTTCCGCGCCGTTGGAGACGGCCTGGGCGTTAGCGATGGTCGCGCCGGCGCGTTCGACGTCCGCTTTCGCGCCGACAATGCCGCTCTCGGCTTGCGCGACGGCGCCCCGCGCCTGCGCCTCTTGCGCGCCGCCCGTTTCGGCGGTGAGCGCGACGCTGATGCCCGCGCCTTGCGCGGTGGCGATGGCGGAGTCCAGGTTGGCTTGCGCCTGATCGACGGTGGCCCGGTAGGGCGCGTCATCCAATACCGCGATGAGCTGCCCGGCCTGGACTAATTGATTGTCCTCGACGCGCACGTCTTTCACGGTGCCGCTGACTTGCGGCGCAATCTGTACCAGATCATTGGTCAGCGCGGCGTCATCGGTGGACACGTGCGTGCTGGCATAGCGCCAGTAGTGCACCCCGGCGATGCTGCCTATGCCGAGTAGGCCGATGATGATGACAATGACGAGCACGCGCCGCCAGGCGGGCGGGGCTTGGCGTTCGGTGGGCTCGGTAGCTTCGGTGGCTCCGGTATTGGTCGTCGCGGACATGGTACAAACTCCTTCAGGGTATTGCGGCGTAACTGGATGACTGCGTGGACTACTCGGACACGGCGCAGAGTTTTCTGTGCGTGCGCACGGGTGTAAACAACGTGGAGAGCATGGTCGTTACATCTTTGATGGCGGCCACTTGCTCATCAGACAGCGTCGCAAAATGCTCGTCGAGACGAGCGAGAATCGTCCGTGATGCTTCCAGAAAAATCGTCTCGCCCTCTACGGTCAACGCCAGGATGGAGCGGCGCCGGTCATCCTGTGCTGTTTGACGCAGCAGCATGTGGCGCTTGTGCAAGCCCTCGATCAGTTTCGAGGTCGTTGACGGG
>DASXVL010000176.1:0-2184 GCA_036504255.1 Armatimonadota bacterium
GCAAATCGACTCGGTTCCTGTTCCTGTCTTGCAAGAAACGTTACGCAAGTCGTTGCTGGCGGAAAAGATTGTCAATTGTTCGGTCAGCCAGGGCGAAGCGGAAACCTATTTCCAGAAAAACCGATCACAGTTCTATCGCCCGGCGCTTTACAAGCTCATCATGATGTCGACCGACAATGAGGCGGATGCTGCCGCAATCATCAAACGGCTGCGACAGGGAGAAGATCCTCGCAAGTTGGCAAAGATCTATAATATCTTTGACCAGATGAAAGCCGTCGAAGGTGATGTGGGGTGGAACGCGCGCAGCTCCATGAGCCCGGATGCCGCCGAAGCCGTCTTCGATGCTAACGATGGTAAAGGTTTGCGCGTGAAGGAATTCACCCAGAGTCCAGTGGTTTATAAATTCAAAACTGAGCAGGGTGAAGAGAAATCGCAGTATCTGGTTTTCTATGCGGTGGATTATCAAGCAGACTCCGCGCCCTCTTTTGACGAAGTCCGTACCGCCGCCTACTTCCTGGCGCGTAGCGCCAAGACGACCCAGCTCTTTTCCGAGTATTTTAAGAATCATAGTAGGGAAATCCAGTGGGTGCGTATCAAAGATCTCACTGATTCGCAGGCACAGGCGAACACCCCGCAGCCGGGGACTGCGCCTGCTGCTACGCCGGCAGATCAGCCGAAATAACGGGTATGGCTGAATCCCGGTAACACGATGCGCCCGGCCAACAGGCCGGGCGCATCGTTTCAACCGTCCGTAGCGCGCGCTACGAACAGCACGCTCACACGTTCCCGATTTCCGTCTGCAGGCGCGCCGCGGTAATGGTATTGCGCAGCAGCATCAGCACGGTCAGCGGGCCGACCCCGCCGGGCACCGGGGTGATGTAGGCGGCGCGTTCGGCCGCGGGCTCATACTCCACGTCGCCGACGATGGCATTGTCGACATAGTTGATGCCCACATCGAGGACGATGGCCCCTTCTCGCACCCAGTGACCGGGCACCAGCCGGGGGCTGCCCGCCGCCACCACCAGGATCTCCGCGCGGTTGACATGGTATTCGAGCATGCCAGCCCCCTGCGTCCCGGTGTGGCACATCGTCACCGTCACGCGGCGGTTCACCAGCATCATGGACATCGGCTTGCCGACGATGGCGCTACGGCCAATGACCACCGCTTCCTTACCCTTCAACTCGACGCCGGTGGAGAGCAGCAGCTCGAAGGCGGACATCGCCGTCGATGGGGCCAAGCCCGGGCGTCCGGTCATCACGGCGCCCAGGTTCCCCTGCGTTACGCCGTCCACGTCCTTGTACGGGGCGACCAACTCCTGCATCGCGTCCAGGTTGATGCCTTTCGGCAGTGGGGTCTGCAGGATGATCCCATGCACCAGCGGGTCCGCATTCAAGCCGCGCAGGTGCTCACTCAGTTCCTCTTCCGTGGTCGTCGGCGGCAGGTCCAGCCGGCGGTAGGTGATGCCCAGCGCCGTGGCCTTCTTCTCCTGCTGATTCCGGTAAATGCGCGACGCTTCATCCTCGCCCACCTGGACGGACACCAGGCAGGGGGTGACGCCGTGTGCCTGCAGGTCGGCGACATCGCCGGCCAATTGCTCGGCCATCTGCTGGGCGACCGGGACGCCGCGTAGTTGAATAGCGGTCATGCGGGTAAATCTCCTTCAATCGGAATATTCATCACGCCATAGCCGGTTTCCAGCGCCTGGCGTGCCAGGCGGGGCACGGCGGCGACCATCGGGGCAAGTTCATTCTCCATAGTCTGGACGAATTCGGCGTCATCGAGGTATTTCAGGTTGGCGCGCACATTGATCAGCGCGCTGTTGAATGCGGCGAGGGCAAAATGGGTGCCCACAATGACATCGCTCACCAGGTTCGGATTGCAATTCGCCGCCAGGATGACAGCCTGCTCCAGCACGAAAAAGCTGTTGCGTACAATCTGCATGGGCACCTGGGCCGAGGCGCGAGTGGCATCCTGAATGGCCAGCCGGCGCGCGGCCTTCTCCGCATCGGTACCTTTCGGCAGCGCCGTGGCCGCCCCATACCGCGCATACGCTTCGGCATCTTCTTCCGTCAGGCGCTGCAACGCCGCCCGCAGCGACTCCGCCTGTTCCAGCACGGCCGTGGCGTTCTCCGAAAAGGCCGCGTACTTTTCCCGCCCCACCGTAAAATGCGCGGACATACTCA
>DASXVL010000177.1:0-7309 GCA_036504255.1 Armatimonadota bacterium
GCTGACCGAGTTTGCGGCGAAGCTGAAAGATGAGGCGAAGATTCCCACCGCGTAAGCGGATGCCGTGGAACTCAATGCGCCAGGCCACCTTCGTGAGAAGGTGGCCTGGCGCGTTGGTAAGGTGTCATCCGGTTGCGCGATGGAAGAAAACGGTGACTACCATTCCGGCGCAGGGTTGGGAAAGAAATCGTAGCGCGCGCCCGCTGTGGCGCGCCTGTTGTGCTGGCCGATCCGTGTCCGCGAGAGCGCCTGAGCGTTCCCAAGTTGGTACCCTGCTCCCGTCCCGCCACACGGATACGGTGGCATAACAGGCGCGCCACAGCGGGCGCGCGCTACACCGAAGAACCGGTGTGTTGGCTTGGGCGCGGCCGCAGCCGCGCCCTCCATCTTCAGTCCATCAGTCCTTGACGATATCCCCGCGCAACAGAATCGCGCCGGCGCGGAAGCCGGTGCCGTCATATTTCTTCGGGTCGAAACCGGGCTTGTCTTTTTCCAGGTTGACGACCGAGCTGCGGTCCGGCTGCTCGGGCATAATCTCCAATGTCACCGTATGCACGGTGTCGGCGAGCTTATCGCCGATGACCAGGGTGTTCAGACGGTAGTAGGTGCAATATTTGTCGAACAAGGCGATCGGTTTGCGCGCGACGCCGTCCAACGTGATTTTGACATATGCGCCATCGGGGCCCATGAGCTCATAGACCTGCGCCGCCGTACCTTTGAATTTGAAGGTGATCGTCTCGCCCGGCTTGTTGGCTTCCCAGAGCGTGGGCATGAGACTGTGAAAGTTCTTGCCCAACCCCTCTTTTTCCGAGAGTTTCGTCCACCCGGCGCTCAACATCGACGCCTCGATCGGCGCTTGTTTCGCATCCTCGGCGTTATCCGCGACGAACGGGGCTAACAGTATGTGCGCTTTGGGCGCGGTCGCGGTTGCCGTCATGGCCGTGATCGCTTCGGAGATCGTTTTCGTGTACAGCTCGTGCCCGGCGTCGAGCGGATGTACACCATCCGCGGTGAAGAGCGTGACGCCGTCCGGCGCGGGCTGTGCATTGCCCTGGGCGTCTTTCACCGGCGCGTAGATGAGCTTGCCGGCGTTGGCCAGTTCGACGATGGGCAGCGCGACATTGATCGCGGGGATGCCGTAGTACGCGGCCAGCATTTCGTCCGCCGAGGCGGCGCGTGGGTTCATGCCCGTCTTGAGGTCGTTTTCGTAACCCACGCGGAAGGTGTAGACGAAGCACAGATCGGTCGTCGGGTCGGCTTTCCATGTCTGGCGGACGATGCCTTCCATGTTCCGCCAGATCTGTTCAACCGGATCACTGCCATCATTGACGGCGAATTCGACGAAGACCAGGTCAGGCTTTTTTGCGAGCACGTCCTGGCCGTAGCGAAACGCCCCGAGATTCGACCCCGTGCCACCGATGGCGGCGCTGATTTCGCTAATTTTTGCCTTGGGATAGCTCTGGCGAAACCAGGCTAACGTTTTCGGACGCCAGCCGTTGGCGGCGGTAATGCTGCCGCCAAAGTAGGCGATACGCACTTCTTTGCCGGCCTGCAGTTTGGCGAGCACGTTATTCATGCCGTCACGCGGCACATACGCTTCCGCTTTCACGGGCGCATAGACAGGTAACGCCAGCGCTGCTTTCATGGTGAGCCCCAGCACACACAGCGTAAGTAAAGATCCCCAGAGACGTAAAGACATACGAACCCCCTTTAGAAGCTGTTCGCTTAGATTTGCCATCATTATACGCGTTAGCTATTGTTTAGTGAAAGCGGAGGCAACGTGCGGGCGACGAGACAAGGAGTTCCCGGCGCGTGAGGAGAACCAATAGCACCAGGAGGCGCGATATGCGATGCAGCGGGATGGCAATTGGCTGGGTAGCGTTGGGCGGGCTGCTGCTCATGGCAGCGCCGGTATTTCCTGCCCTGAGTGCCATCGCTTATCTGCTCGACGCGGTGCTCGTCGTGTGTCTCATTGCGGACGCGCTGCTGCTGCGACACGCCAACGCGCTCACCGGGGAACGCACGCATGACGAGATTCTCTCGCTCGGCGTCGCCAATAAGGTGAGCATCACCATCAATAACCCGACGGCCTTTCCGCTACGCGTCGTGCTGCGCGACTCGGTTCCAGCACGCTGTGAAAGCGCACGCTATACCGGCGCGGGCCGCGTACCGGCCTACGGACAGTTCACGCTCAGTTACCACCTGACGCCCTTGGAACGCGGCGTACAGCATTTCGGAGCACTCACCGCGCGCGTGAAAAGTCGTTTGGGCTTGTGGATCGCGCAGCGCACCCTGGTCGCCGACGGGGAGATCAAGGTGTATCCGAACATCCAGCAGACGCGTCAGCAGCAATTGCTGTCACGCCAGTTACGCGCGCCGCAACTCGGTATGCGCATGATGCGGCTGCGCGGGCAGGGCATGGAGTTTGAATCCCTGCGCGACTATCTGCCCGATGATGAGTTGCGCAAAGTAGATTGGAAGGCGAGCGCGCGGCGCGGGAGCATGGTCACGCGCGAGTACGATGTCGAGCGCAGCCAGCAGATCATGCTCGTGCTCGACCTCGGGCGTACCATGGCCAGCCACCTCGACTACATGACCAAGCTTGACCATGCGGTCAACGCGTCGGTGCTGCTCACCTATATCTCCGGGCGCTCGCAGGATCGCGTGGGAGTGATGGCGTTTGCCGACGAAGTGGTCACCTACCTGCCGCCCGGCAAGGGTGGGGCACAGTTACCGCGCGTGCTCGAACAGCTGCATCCGCTGCAGCCGCGGTTGGTGGAGTCGGACTATCGCGGGGCCTTCACCTATCTGGCACACCGCTTGCGCAAACGCTCGTTAATTATCGTCTTCACCGACCTCATCGATCCGGACTCCTCGCGTCGCCTGATGGACAACCTGGCGTTGCTCCACCCGCAGCACCTGGTGCTCTGTGTCGCGTTGAGCGATTACGAGTTAAAGGATATCCTCTCCGGTCCACCTCCCAATGTGACCGGTATGTATCAGCAGACGATGGCGACCGCGGTACTGGAAGACCGACAACTCGCTCTGAGCCAGTTACACCAGCGCGGCATCCTGACGGTGGATGCCGCGCCGAGTGACCTATCGGTGGCGGTGGTTAATAAATACCTGGCGATCAAGCGCGAAGGCCGCGTCTGATCACATCCCCATCCACGTTGTATGCCGTCCTGGTAATAGCAGCGCCCGGGGACAGGCACCGCCTTGCTGCTGGTGACGATCTTGCACATCCGCAAGTTGCCTGTCCCCCGGACAATAAGCGCAACTGCAGGGGACAGGCAACACACCGGACAGCAACCCTTAACACGCTTTCCTGCTGAGCGGTGCCTGTCCCCAGGCGCCGCTTCTGCTCACATCCCCAGCGCCTTTTGTATGGCATCCAGGTAATAGCGGTAATTATCGAACGAGATATCCGAAGAGACGGAATGGTCGATGGAGGGGATATAGCCGCCCTCATCGATGAGTGATTTATTGCGTTCGATCTCCGCGTCGATGGCTGCTTTTCCGCGGGCGACCTCACGCTTGTCAATGCCCCCGATCATGCGCAGATCTCGTCCGAACTGCTTGCGCAATTCTGACGGTATCATGTTGGCCGCCACTTCGCAGGGCGCGAGCCCGTTGATGCCGACGTTCAGGTAATCCGGGATGAACTCGCGCACGTCGCCATCGCTGTCATAGGCGGTAAATTCCACGCCGATGCTGTGCGCCAGTTCCATCGTCTTGGCATAGCGGGGCAGGATATACTGGCGGAACATGGCCGGAGAAATGAGCGTGCCGGTTTTGTAGGCGATATCCTCCCCAAAGCCGATGCAATCGATGCGTACCAGTTTGGCGGCACGGCGAATGCCTTCCATAACGACAGTATAATAGCGTTCGAAGAGTTCATCGATCAGTTCCGGCGCGTCATAGAACAGGTAGCTGGCATACTCCACACCGGCGAGGGAACGCAGCGTCCAGTAGTAACAGCCGCCGTCGATCATGATGACGGCGCCAGTTTGCGCGTCCTGTTGGATTTTGGCTTCCCACTCCGGGCCAAAACGCGCGTCGAGATTGTCGATGTCAAAATGCTCGTCGAGCACCTGCTGCAGATCCGCCGGGGATTTGACCGGGAAATCCAGCCACTCGGGCATCGAGGTATGATCGATAAAGGTGCGCACCGTGCGCCCGTAGCTATCGAGGGAGATGCGGAACGTCTTGTCTTCGGAGATCGTACGCGTTTCATAGAAGGGATAGAGCCCGGCAATCCCGCTGATATTGATCATCCGCGATCCCTGGACGCCGAGAAACTCATGGACATCGACCCCACGCGGCAAGCCTTCACCATACCATCGCTCAAGGGTATCGATCCAGGGGCCAACCAGTCCCAAGGGCCGGTGGTCGACAGACTCATAGCGCATAGTACGTAGCCAGCGCTCGCGATCCGTTAACATAGGTAGATCCTCCGTTCCCCACATTTTCGAGGTGACGATGGTATCTCCTTCCAGCTTTCTTTCGTTGATCCGAATGATGCAAAGTTTCATCGGAAATGGATAAGGAATATTTTGGAATACCGGGTAGCGCCGGCAGGGGATACGGTTTACCCGTCGCAATAAAATAAAGGCTGGGGTAGTGTCTACAGCATGGTGTGGAAGTCCCAAGCCTGGGATAGCGGTGCTATCCCAGGCTTGGGACACAACAGTCTGGATGTGTTTGCTTATGTGGGTTCGATGTAGCGAGTCCTATCATACTCGCACCTTATGCCTTGTCTCTACCGAAAGAGCAATCCGTAGTGATATTAAGGAAGTCTTATGACGCATAATTTGTATTCGCCCTATGGCGCAAAGTCCTCGCCGCCCCGCTGTGCGGAGTTGTGTTTTTTTAGTAAAGAATCCGACGATCTGCTGTTTGGCGAGCAGGATGAGATTACGCTCTATTGTCGCGCCGGCTTACGCTCGGTCGCCATGCAATGGACCTTGGCGCGTAATTTTTTTACCACGCCTTTTCAATGTGGCGTAGCGGAAGCGACGCCGAATAATACCTATATCATTCGCATCCCGACCGCCGGGCTGCATCCAGGATTCTACGACCTGCGCGTGAGCCTCGATACGGGGGAAGACGAGGTCATCGCTGGGGTGAGTACCTTCGGCTATCGCGCCGATGCGATGCCGATACTCGATACGCGCCCGGCCGATTTCGTCGCGTTCTGGGATACGGCGAAAGCCACGTTGGCGCAGACGCCGCCCGATGCGCGGGAGACCTTCATGCGCAGCTATGCCGGTAAGGAGATCGACGCGTACAACCGCGCCCATGCCGCGTTGCCGGGCGACTATGATCCGACCGGGCATCGTTCCGAGGAAGTCGAAGCCTATAAAGTCGACTTCCAGAGCGTGAACGGCCTGCGCATTCACGGTTGGCTGGCCAAGCCGAAAGGGCCGGGACCCTTCCCGACCATGCTGGTGTTGCCGGGGGCCGGGTTCGCCGCGCGCCCCATTCCCCTGGAGCACGCGCGCCATGGCTACCTGGCGTTGGATCTCCAGGTGCATGGCCAGGAGGTCGATCTTGCTGAATACCCACGCCTGCCGGGCTATTACGATGAGATTGTCTATGCGCCGGTCACAGAACATTACTATTATCAGGTGCACCTGAACTGTATACAGGCAGTGAATTATCTGACCTCCCGCTCGGATGTCGATCCAGCGCGCATCGTGGTCGCCGGCGGCAGCCAGGGCGGGCGCCTTTCGGTGGTGATGGCGGGGTTGGATTCCCGCATCGCCGCGGCGATACCCGCCATCGCGCACTTCGCGAATATCCCCTATCTCGATTGGGCGGAAGCGTCGAATGCGCAAGGTGTCGCTGGTATGGACATCGTGGGAACGCCTGCCCAGGCCGATACGCCGAAGAATCGCTGCATCCCGTATTACGACATCATGAATTTTGCACCGGATGTGCGCTGCCCCGTGCTCATGAATGCCGGGTTTATTGACCCGTGCTCGCTAATGAGCGGTGTGTACGCGACCTATCTGCGCCTGGCGTCCGCCGACAAGACGCTGATTCCCTTGCCGGGGATGGCGCACGACTGGTCAGCGGAGTTCGACCGCCGCGCCTGGCGCTGGCTCGATGAGCGCCTGGGTTGACGCATCCTGTTGCACTGGCTGGGGCGATATCCTGTTAGTAGCAGAGAAAGCTGGACTATGAATAGTATCCATTTAGCGATAGGTTCGACCGTGAGCAGGCCGGGCGATCTTGACGGCAATCTGGCCCAGATCACCACGTTTGCCCGACAGGCAGCCGATGATGGCGTTAACGTGCTCTTAACGCCTGAGATGAGCGCCTCCGGTTACGGGGGATTCCCGGAGGTGCTGGCCACGGCAGAGATTGCCGGCCAGGGACGTATCTACGCGGCATTAGCGGACATCGCCCGTGAGACGGGGGTTGTGCTGTGCGCCGGTTTCGTCGAAGCACGCGGGGAGCTGCGCCACCTCGCGCATTACGTGGTCTACCCGGATGGGCATTTTGTCGTACAGCGCAAGCATCGCGTCACGGCGGCGGAAGCCCCGCTTGATCCGATCAAGCCGCTGTTGCCGGTGGCGGGCGACGATCTGGGGCAACCGGAATCCCTGGAATTTATTATCTTCGAGATTTGCGGGGTGCGTTGTGCGATCAGCATTTGCGCGGATGCCGGAATTCGCGACCTGAACGCCTATCTCGCCGCACAGGGTGTCGAGGTGCTGTTTGGCCCGACGGGCGCCGGAGGGCGGCGGGAAGACCGGGTGACGACGGCAGAATTGCGCAGCGAAGAAGGGCGCGAGCATTACCTGCAGATATTCGAAACGCTCTTTTCACCGGGGCGCGGCGTGCTCGATTGCCTTGCTTACGGCCGCGCGTTGGCTGCGGTCAATATGTGCGGCTACGATGGCCAGCGACACTATCACGCCGGCCATGGCATGATCATTTCTCCCATGGGTGAAGTGGTGGGCTTCTTTCATGGACAGCCGAACCTTGACCGCCAACGCCCGATGTATGCGCACGGCGTGGTCGATGTCGCGGATCGATTGTGGGCGCCGGACGCGGCAGGGCGATACCTTGCCGCTGCGCCACCCGCCGGATAATAACTCTAGGGAGTCAGCATGGGCTTTTTCTGCGTGCGCTGTCATCGTTCACGCATGGAAAGTAGAGGGATGCCCGCGCGCGTGGTGGCACAAGGGAAGAAAACCGAGGACGGCATGGCTTTGTGTCAGTCCCGTATGGTGCTAATGATTGTAGGTTGGGCTGGAGTCATTAGCACTGTTTGGAAGCCGACCGCAGTCGCGCTCAG
>DASXVL010000178.1:0-41928 GCA_036504255.1 Armatimonadota bacterium
ACGCCTGGTCCATCGCGGCATGGCAGGAGTTTTGAGTCGCGTATCGTGACTTTGCCCACCTAATGCGTGCGATATATGCTCATATGGGGTATAGTAAGAGCGGGACAAGTGCTTAAGCATCCAACATAGAAACGATGAGTAGATTATTAACAACCATTTAGCCGTTGCATGTTATGCTTGCGACAAAGGTTGGTTGAGACAATGACATACCTGCATGCAAAACACCCGCTCATGATGAATGGCAGACGACGTGGTTTTACGTTAGTTGAGCTGCTGATCGCCGCGCTCATCGTGAGCCTCGGGCTGATTGCGTTGAGTCAGCTCTATATCGCCGCCCTCTGGACCTTTCAGAAGGCGCGCTACACCGCGGTGGCGGTGGCCTATGCGCAGAAAGAAGTGGAGACGCTGCAGTATTACGCGGATACCAGTTATCCGGCGCTGACCACCTCAACGACCACGCTGTCCACCTTGTACCTGACTCCCACCTACACGGTGACCGGTACCTCCTCGGTGTATACCGTGCGCTCGAGTGTGGACGGTTTGCCGAGTGGGCTCTGCACCATGACCATTACGCCGGACCCCACGCTTTTGGGCACTACTGCCGGGAAGAACCTCGCGAAGGTCACCATTGCCGTCACCTGGTCCGCCTCGGCATCCTCGAAACGCGGCCAGTCACCGGTCAACGTGATCACGTACGTGACCAAGCCGGCGGGAGGAACATAATTATGCGAAGACAACAGGGCATGACCGTCATCGAAATACTGACCGTCATGGCACTGATTATGGTGGTCAGTACCGTGATCTGCAAATTGTCGATGCAGGCGACGCAGATTTATCTCAATAAATCGGGGCATATCGGCCAACAGATGCAGCTCATGTTGGCCATCAAAAATATGCAGCAAGACTTCCGTGAGGCGGTGGCGATCACCAATAACAACAACTCGACGTATTGGGTCACCATCACACCGCCCTTAAAAAGCACGCAGGCGGATGGCACGACCAATGCCAACACCATTGGCTATACGACCGTCAATGGCGCGCAAATCTTGCAGCTCCAGACATCCGACGCGACGCATCCGCTCACCGCGCAACAGATTCATTATTTTTTGGGGATGGCGGATGCGTCCCACCCCACCCCGGTTGCGGATGGCGATATGCTCTACCGCGCGGTGGGCGCAGCGGGTTCAGGCAACACGTTCCCCGCGGCGCAAAAGATGATCGAAGTGAAAAGCATCGACAAAAATCCGTTAGCCATTCATATGGACCGTGATACCAGTGATACGACGAAGCCGGTACCAACGTTTATGCTCAATTCCAATAGCAATCCGAGTAATGCGAATAAATGCGTGACAGTCATGTTGACCATTCCCATTACCGACCATGCGAATAAGGACCTGGCGCAGGATCCCTATCGTACGTTGACGACCCGATTCTTCTGTCGGAATATTCAATAGGAGGGGTACCATGCGTCTACGACGTCAACGACACGGATTCATCTTCGTCATGGCCATGGTCGCGATGCTGCTGATGCTGCTGACCGGCACGGTCTTTCTCAGTCTGGCCACGACGCAACTCTCCAATGCGAAGCGCGATCTGAACGCGCTCAAGGCCATTAGTCTGGCGGAAGGCGGTGTCAACTACGTCATGTGGTCGCGCACCACCCTTAATATCCCCGCCACCGTCGCCAACTCGCTGGGCAATTTACGGCTGCTCGCATTTAACAGCGGTACGCAAATTACCCCCAACACCGGCGACAACACGAATCTAATCAGTTATTGGATCGGCAAGTATCCGGATTCCAGTACGGACGGCTATCAAATCGTCGCTATCGGCTCGGCCAACGGCTACAAGCGCTGTGTACGCGCCGTGTTCCAAGGAGATGCGGCAGGGTCGGGGTCAGGCTCCTTGACGACGGAAACGCAATATTTTGCGCGTACCTTTCACACCAACTCCAATTTCGCGTTCGACAGTGGGTGTACCATCGTCGGCAGCGGACAAGTCAATGGCAACCTGACGGTGACGGGCGGGGGAACGTTTGGCAGATCCGACCATACGGGGGGAGATATCGCGGTTGGCGGTGATTTTACCATGAGCGGCGGCGCCACCATGAACGGTATGGTGTCAGTGCATGGGAATTCGTACTTACAGAATGGTGGCGCGTTGGCCGGTGGCTTAAATGGCCTGGGGAGTGTCACGGTATCCAATACCGGCGCGCACTTTACCAACATCACCGTGAATGGCAATGCGGTCGTACACGGCGGCAATATCGACGGGCCGTTAAAAGTCGGCGGCAACTTCAGCAATGATGGCTGGGGCAGCATCGATAGCGGCGTCTATTACGGCGGCAGCTACACGAATAACAAACAACAGTTTACGCATACGAAAACGGTCTTGCCGCAACTCCCCGCCAGCACCGGGGCGGCGGTGCCCATTCCGACGATTGACACCGCCGCATATGGTTACAGTGTGAGTACGAGAGGCAGCTATACTGACCAAAGATCCTCGTATAGCACCATCCTTCCCAGTAACTCAAACGTCAATCAGTCGCTCTTTGTGAATAATCCCGTGGCCTATTTCGATGGCAATCTCACCGTTCCCACAGGTACGACCAACTATCCGACCGGCATGTACTGGTACGTCAACGGTGACCTGAACGATCTGTCTGGCTCGAGTACATGGAGTGGCAACAATATGGTCATTTACGCCAAGGGTAATATCAACATGGCGTCCACCAAGTTCAACGTGACGGGGAAAGTGATTATTGTGGCGGAAGGGAAAATCACCATTAACGGCGGCTTCAATTTCGGCACATCCAATATCGTGCTCATGTCCACGTATGCCGCGCCGGCCGGTCAGTATAGCGTGTCGTTTGCCAATGGCGGTTATGCGACGAATGCGGAAGTGTATTGTCACAACGCCGCGGGCACCGCGTCCTTCTCCTCCACCGGCAACTGCAAAATCAATGGTTCAATCGTTGCGGATAAAGTGACATTCGCCGGCAGTTCCGGCATGTTCACCTATGCCCCGCCGGTGTACCCGTTCCTGCCTCCGGGCACAGGAGGAGGCGGTACGGTCAGTACGAATGCCTGGCAGGCGGCCTCCTGGGAAATACTCTACTAACGACAAGTCCCCCCTGAACAGCCTTGCCGGGGGGGCGACTTCTCGCCGAATGCTCAGGTTACAGGGAACGCTTGTCCGCGATGAGGGTCAATTCATAATGAAGGTCGAGCGATGGGAGCAACGTCCGATCGTTATGACAGGCTGCCAGGCAGGCATCAACCACATCGCCATCATACAGCATGTTCCTTTGCGGAATGATCTCCTGCAAAATATCTTCCGAGCTGAGCGCTTGTCGATAGGGCCGGTGCGAGGAGATCGCGTCCACCACGTCCGCTACCGCGATGATGCGCGCTTCCAAGAGGATATCGTTACCCGCCAGACCGTTCGGATATCCGGTACCGTTCAGGCGTTCATGGTGCTGCAGCACCGTCTGGGCCACCGGGCGGGGAAAGGGGATGGTACGCAACAGACTGTACCCGGCTTGCGGATGCGTCTTCACCAGCGCCATCTCGAGTTCGGTGAGTTTCCCCGGCTTCCATAAAATGTCGTCGGGCACCGATATTTTTCCGATATCGTGGAGCATGCCGATAGTACGAATGCCGGCAATCTGCTCCTGGGGTAATTCCAGGACACCGGCGATGGCGCAGGCCAATTGGCTCACACGCCGGGAATGCCCGACGATCGAACTATCACGACGCTCGACCACGGCGGCGATGGCATTGACGGTTTGTTCCAGCACCTGCCCAACTTCGACGTTGCGTTCGGCCAGTTCGTCTTTCGTCGCCTGAAAATCACGCCGGACCTGCGTCTCATGTATCTCTCGAGCGATGGACGGCAGCAGGCGCCGCCAGTTGCCACGACAGATATAATCGCGTGCCCCGGCCTGCATGGCCGAGACCCCATGCTCCTCATCTTCGAGGTCGATGATCATGATACTCGGCAGATCAGGCGCCAGTTCCTTGAGCAACGCAATGGCCGCTAAACCGTTAAATAAGGCTGCCTCCGGCATGGCGACCAGCGCAACGTCCCACGCTTGTCCCGTCAGCGCCTCCAGCGTCGCCGCCGGGCAATCCACTTGTTTCCAGTCAGGACAATAGCCCCCGTGCAGTAGCACATCTACAAGACCTTTCGCGTCATCGTCGGAAGAATTTATCAGCAAGACGCGCAACGGTGTGCTCATAAGAGCATCCTTTCATAATACGGTATCGAGTAGCAGACCAACATGAGCCGGTACGGTGGTCGATGCCTACAATGCCAACGGCTATTTCGGTCACTGACCCTCTGGACAATGGAGTGAGCAGGTTACGCTGTTCATTGGGGGCAGAGCAGCGCACGCAATTGCGCGGTCTCGTGCGAGTCGGCTGTGCTCGTCAACAAATCGTTGGGCATACGACCATGCCCATCACAGATATCACCCCGCGCGCCGTTGGTGAGCAGTACAGCAACCATCGACACGTGCTGCTGCAGCACGGCATTATGCAGCGCAGTCGCCCCTTCATCATCCTGGGCATCGATTTCGGCGCCATGTAGCAACAGTGTGCGCACCATTTCCTCGTCACCGAGGCGCGCCGCCGCGTGCAAGGGCGTGCCCCCCAGGCGGTCGCGCGTCTGCACATCCGCTCCCGAGGCTAGCAGGAAATTCACCAAGCGTGCCGGACCGCGATTGACCGCCGAATGCAATGGCGTCTCACCGCGATGGTCGGCCAGCGTGAGGTCAGCCCCGTAGGAGAGCAACAGCAAGGCGACGGCAGTGTAGCCGTCTTCTACAGCGTAGTGTAAAGGGGTTGCGCCGCGATAGTCCCGTGCATTCACCGAGGCGCAATGCGCGAGCAACAAATCCGTAATCACGCCACCCCACCCGGCTTTCGCAGCACAGTGTAAGGGGGTGTGGCCGACGATATCGCGCGCATCGACGTCAGCCTGCCGCCGCAAGAGCAGACGTGCGGTAGCGCTGTCACCGGTCCAGACGGCGTAATGGAGCGGCCATTGCTCTGCGTATTCAATGGTGTTGAGTGTCGCGTGTCGTCCAACGAGCGACGTCAAGGTTTGCAGCCGATGTTCAGACCCAGGTCGAAAAGTCACAGTATCCTCATGAGAATATTGATTGGGATGCGCTAACGTCATGACCATGCCCATGCTCCTTAACACGCGTTTATACATCGACGCGGTCGCGCGAATATGGTGGCCGCGAGCAGCCCGCGGATAACGGCGGTTGCTAGAGGGTCGGGGCGGAATCGGGTTCTGGCGTCTCACGACGGGGAAGCCGTCATCCAGCGGCTTCAGAACTACAGACTCCATCGTAACGCCGTGAGATGAAGCGCACACATCGTATGCTAATAATTACTGACATAGCCAATGTGCGCAAGAGGAGAATCCCTACCCCGACAGGGCGAATTTTCGAATGCAGCAGGTGGAAATGGAGAATACAAAATACAAAAGGGGAAATAGCCGTCGTGGGCCAATTATAACAATCACTACGTCAAAATACACATTGTGCCATCTCTGCGGCCCCAACCCGTGGTATGAGAGCGAGATAACGCTGCATGATTCATGCTCATTCCGATGAAGACTCCTTCGAAAAAGCCGGCTGCGGACCTCACAAGACCGATGAGTTCCCGGCTGCGCCCGCTGACCGTACCGTCGATCACGCCCCGTGTGCCGGCACTGCGCTCACCGGCGACCCGGGTCGGGGTGCCATTTCCGACCGGGAACTGGAAGCCCTCATCCATCAATGGCGTACGACCATAGATGCGGTGAATGATGCCATTATGCTCGTCAATCTGGATGGGGAAATCTTACGGTGCAACGCCGCGATGGCGCAGTTTGCGCAACGTCCCTTCCAGGAGATGATCGGACAACGCTGCTATGAGCTGGTACATGGTTTGTCCGCGAACATGCACCATTGCCCGCTGCAGCGTCTGCTGGCTGGCGAGGCAACCGAGCCGATGGTCATACAACGCAACGGTCGCGACTACGAAGTCCGCATCGACCCGTTACGCGACGCGGACAACCGGATTATCGGTGGCGTGCATATCTTTACCGATATCACGAAGCGCGAACGCACGCGCAAACAAATTCTGCGCTACCAGGGACAACTGCGTTCGCTTGCTGCGCAACTTTCGTTGACGGAGCAACGTGAGCGCGAGCGCCTGGCGACGGAACTGCACGAAACGCTGGGACAAACGCTCGCCTTCACCAAATTAAAGCTCGACTGTGCGGGGGCTATGCCGTGCACGCCGGAAGTCCTGGAGACGCTAAACGAAGTGCGCGAGTTGATCAGTCAGGCCATACGCTATACCCGTTCCCTGACCTTCGAACTCAGTCCCCCGTTCCTGGCCGAACTGGGCTTATTCGCCGCCGCCGAGTGGCTGGCAGAATCCTTCTCGTCGCAACATGGCCTCGCCATCCAGGTCACCGGCGTGCAGGGCGCGTTACCGATTACCGATGATGTCCGCGGGTTGCTCTTCCGTGCCGTACGCGAATTGCTCATCAACGTCATCAAACATGCCAGGGCGCACTCCGCCACGGTCAACATCGCCTGTGATTCCATCGCGGTCACCGTCACGGTGTCCGATGATGGGACGGGTTTTGACCTATGCGAGGCAGAACGCTCCTTTGCCGGAAAAGGAAAGTATGGGCTGTTCAATTTACGCGAGCGCTTGACCTCACTGGGCGGCGACACCCGTATCATGACGCAACCTGATCATGGCACCCGTATTGTGTTAGTGGCGCCGATCGCGCAAACATTGCCGTAAACGAAGGGGATTGTACCATGCTCATACGCGTTCTCCTGGTTGATGATCACCGCTTGATGCGTGAAGGGTTACGTTCCCTACTGGAGACCCAAGACGATGTGAAGGTAATCGGGCAAGCGGATAATGGCCGCACGGCCGTACAACTCGCACGGGAGCTACACCCGACTGTCGTCATTATGGACGTGACCATGCCCGAGCTCAACGGCATCGAAGCCACGCGCCAGATTCTCCAGGAGTCACCGGACACAAAAGTCATCGCCCTCACCATGCATTCCGACCCCCGCTACGTCGCGGAAATGTTAAAAGCAGGCGCCCTCGGGTATGTCTTGAAAGATTCCGTCTTTGAGGAGCTCCGTTTAGCCTTGCAGCAGGTCATCACCAATCAACCGTATTTTAGCGCACGCATCGCCAGTATCGTCCTTGAAGGCTATCTCTGCAATCAATCATCGCAGACGCATCCCCCGGTTTACCGGCTCCTCACTGCCCGTGAGCGTGAAGTGTTGCAACTCCTCGCCGAGGGCAAGGCCACCAAGGAAATCGCCCTGACGCTCACGGTGAGTACGAAAACCGTGGAGAAACATCGACAGCAAATCATGGAAAAGTTGGAGCTGCACAGTGTGGCGGAATTGACGCGTTATGCCATTCGCGAGGGACTGGTGCCGCTTGACAATTGAGCCCTCCCTCGTTTGTTGAAATAACGGACAAACGCGCCTTTGACAGCAGCGCACATACACCGTAAGATCGAGTCCAATCCCGTCATATCAAGATTTATTACCGCAACCGACCGCAGGACACGAGAAAGGGACAGGCCATGTTGACCCCTAGTGAGCAGCTGCTCCAACGGCGAGAGGACGCGCAGACGCGTTTACGCGCAGAGCGTGAAGGCATTCGCCTGCAGATCTCCGTCGGTATGGCGACCTGTGGCATCTCCGCGGGTGGCGACGCTGTGTGGCAAGCCCTGGAAGAAGCGATCGCCGAATCAGGCGCCACCGATGTCGCCATCAAACGTGTCGGCTGTATCGGACAATGCCATGACGAGCCGCTGGTGGAAGTCGCGACGCCGGGGGGAGTTCCCTTTTTATATGGCAACGTGACGCCGAAAATCGCGCGGGATATTTTGCAGCATCACCTCCATGGCCAGCCCCCCCTCGATGCGTACCTGATCGACAGCGCTACGCATCCCCACCTGCAACTGTGCGCCAACCTGACCAGCACGGCAACGGCTCGTCAAACGCTGCTGGATAGCCTGACCACGGCGCTGGCCGAAGTGGGGCTGACTGGCACTGTGACGCTTTCCACGCTGGGAACCACTGAAGCGCCACTATCCGATCCGCTCCTCTACGTGCATCCGGGCGATACCGTCTATCGGCTGTCGTCCCCCGCTGATGCGCGGCGTATCGTCGTGGAGCACCTCGCGCAGGGCATGCCGGTCGCGGCGCTCATGGTCGATCCAGCACAGCGACCAGCCTTCGTGTACACGCAGGACGTACCCACCGTCGTCCAGCGCCAGATGCGTATCGCCAGCCGCCACTGCGGCATTATTGACCCCGAATCGGTGACGGAAGCGCTGGCGGTCGGCGAATACCAAGCGCTGGCCACTGCGCTCACCACCTCGACACCTGAGCAAGTCATGCAAACGGTGATCGACAGCGGGCTGCGCGGACGCGGGGGTGGTGGGTACCCGACCGGAATCAAATGGCGGGATACGCGCACTTCAGCGGGTCAGCAGAAATACATCATCTGTAACGCCGACGAAGGCGACCCGGGCGCGTTTATGGACCGCAACCTGCTCGAAGGTGATCCCCACGCGATCATCGAGGGGATGCAACTGGCAGGTTACGCCATCGGCGCCTCACAGGGCTTTGTCTACGTGCGTGCGGAATACCCACTCGCCGTCACACGCCTGACACGCGCCATTGAGCAGGCGCGCGCACTCAACCTACTGGGCTCACAGATTTTGGGCAGTGACTTCAACTTCGATATCAGTTTGCGCCTCGGCGCCGGCGCGTTTGTCTGCGGCGAGGAAACGGCGCTCATTCACTCTATCGAAGGCGAACGCGGCATGCCGCGACCCCGTCCCCCCTACCCCTCGCAACGTGGACTCTGGGATTGTCCCACCTGCATCAATAACGTTGAAACGCTGGCGGGTGTCGCCCCCGTCGTCCTCGGCGGCGCGCCGTGGTATGCGGGGATCGGGACCAAGTCGAGTAAAGGCACCAAAGTCTTCGCCCTTGCCGGCAAAGTCGCGCGCACCGGGCTCGTCGAAGTGCCGATGGGTATCACCCTGCGCGACACGATCTTCACCGTCGGTGGCGGCATACGCGGTGGTAAACGTTTTAAAGCCGTGCAGATCGGCGGTCCGTCGGGTGGCTGTCTGCCGGAAGCGCTGCTCGACACGGAAGTCGATTACGAGTCGTTAGTTGGCGCAGGCGTCATCATGGGCTCCGGCGGCATGATCGTGCTGGACGAAGAAGATTGCATGGTGGATGTGGCGCGCTTCTTCCTGCAATTCACGCAGGATGAATCCTGTGGAAAATGCACGCCGTGTCGCGAAGGCACCAAGCGCATGCTGGAGATTCTGACGCGTATCACCAGCGGGCAGGGTACGCTGGATGATCTGGATCTCCTCACCCGCCTGGGGCACACCATTCAGCGCGCCAGTCTGTGCGGTCTCGGGCAGACCGCGCCAAATCCGGTGCTCTCCACGCTGCGCCATTTCCGGCAAGAGTATTTGGAGCACATCGAGAACCATTTCTGCGCCGCCGGCGTCTGCCGCGCCCTGGTGGGTTACCATGTCATCCCCGAGAAATGCATCGGCTGCGGCGCCTGCCGCCGCGCCTGCCCCGTCGCCTGTATCGCCGGGGAACCACGCCAAACCCATGCCATCGACCAATCGCGCTGCATCAAATGCGGGGCCTGTTTCCGTGCCTGTCGTTTTAACGCGGTACATCGCGGCTCGACCGGGGGAGATAATCAATGAGTACTATGGTCACCCTAACGATTGACGAACGCCAGGTGCAGGCGCCCGCCGGGACCAGCATCATGACTGCCGCAGAGCAACTCGGCATCCGTATTCCGCGCCTGTGTTTTCACCCGCAGTTGAGCATCGATGGCGCGTGCCGCATCTGCGTCGTGGAAGTAGAGGGCATGCGCAAACTGGTGACGTCCTGCTCCTACCCGGTCGCGGAAGGCATGACGGTGCGCACGACGACGCCGGAGATTCGCCAGATTCGCCGCGATATCTGTGAACTCTTGTTGGATAACCATCCGGAAGACTGCCAGACCTGTGAGCGTGACGGCAATTGCGAATTGCAACGGCTGGCGTATAGCCTCGGGGTGCGCGAACGCCTCTTCTCCGGCGAGAAGAAGCATTTCGTCGACGACCATAGCTCTCCCGCCGTCATCCGTAATCCGGACAAATGCATCCTCTGCCACCGCTGTGTGCGCGTCTGTGCGGAAATCCAAGGCGTCACCGCGCTCGGGGTGGCGCATCGCGGCTTCCGCAGCAATGTCGTCCCGGCGCACGAAAAAGGATTTGGCGAGAGCGTCTGTACCGGGTGCGGCCAATGCATCAACGTCTGCCCGACCGCCGCCTTCCTGGAGCATAACCGCACCGAGGAAGTGTGGACAGCGCTCGCCGACCCGACCGTGCATACTGTCGTCCATTTCGCGCCCTCCGTGCGCGCGGCCATCGGCGAAGGCTGGGGGTTGCCCCCCGGGACCAACCTGGAAGGCCAAATCGTCACGGCCCTTCGCCTTCTCGGCTTTGACCGGGTGTTCGATACGCAATTCGGCGCTGACGTCACCACGGTGGAGGAAGCCAGCGAATTATTACTCCGCCTGCAGGAGAAGCGCGCGGATAAGCCCTTGCCGATGCTCACCTCCTGCTCGGCGGCGTGGCAAAAATTTATTGAGCAGTTCTATCCCGAGCAACTGGCCCACCTCACCAGCACGAAGTCCCCGATGAGCATCGTCAGCAAGCTGGTGCGCACCTATTACGCGGAGAAGATGGGCTGGGACCCGGCGAGCATCTTTGTCGTCACCGCTATGTGCTGCACGGCGAAGAAGTGGGAAGCCGCACGCCCGCAATTGAGCACCAACGGGCGTCAGGATACCGACGTGGTGATTACCACGCGCGAACTGGTCTGGATGTGCAAAGCCACCGGGATCAATTTACCGGCGCTCGCCCCGGAAATGCCCGACGCGTTACTCGGTGAATCGACCGGCGCGGGGGCGATCTACGGCGCCACCGGCGGCGTGATGGAATCCGCCTTACGCACCGCCTATGCGCTCAAGTTCGGTGTGCCCCCGCCTGGCATCGAATTCCAGAGCGTGCGCGGTATGGAATGGCTGCGGGAAGCCGCCATCGACTTTGGCGGCCAACCGCTGCGTATCGCCATCGCCAATGGCCTGGGCGCGGCGCACACGCTGATGACGCAGGTGGCGGATGGTACCAGCCCCTACGACTATATTGAAATTATGGGCTGTCCGGGCGGCTGTATCGGCGGAGGCGGGCAGCCCTATGCCGGGGCAAATAGCGTGCCGCTCGACCGTGAACTGCTGCGCAAGCGCGCCGAGGTGCTCTACGGCATCGACCGCCACCGCGAAATACGCCTCGCCCACGAGAACCCGAGCGTCAAGCGTTTATATGCCGAATATGTCGGCGAGCCGTTGGGCGAGAAAGCACACGCGCTTTTCCATACCCACTTCGCGCCGGCCGAACCGCGCGGTATTCTGCCGCCAGCATTGCACGCCACCCCCATACCGATGCCTCCGCGCGAGACGGGCTGTACTGGGGAGATCTGTCATGAGCGCTGGGACAAACTCATCGCGGCCGTCGAAGAACATCGCAATCCCGACCATCCGGAAGCGGCGCTCATCCCTGTGCTGCATGCCGCACAAACGCTCTTTGGTTACTTACCGCAGCATGTACTCGACTTTGTCGCCTACCGCGTCGGGGTGCCCGCCGCGACGGTCTACGGCGTCGCGACCTTCTATCATCATTTCGACTTGACCGCGCAGGGCAGCTACCGTATCGCCGTGTGCGTCGGCACCGCCTGTTATATCAACGGCGGCGCCAGAATACTCGCCGCATTGGAACAAGAGTTAGGCATCGCCTCGGGGAGCACGACAGCCGATGGGCTCTTCTCGCTCTCCGAAGCGCATTGCATCGGTGCGTGCAGCCTGGCGCCGGCCGTACTCATTAACGGTGCGGTGCACGGTGAAATGACACCGGAACGCGCCGTGCATTTGGTCACGACGCTACGCATGGAGCATGCCGAACACGGCTAACACCGAAAACACAAGCTGACAGATGGTAAGCTGTGCGCTATGCGCGCAGATCAATACAAGGCGCGGCACGGTTTTGCCGTATGATAATTTGCTTACCGCTTGGGTATACCATACACGACGGCCGATAATAGCCGCCGTTGTGGTATTTTCGTATTTTCCCATCGTCGGGCACAGTGTCCCCACCGGCTGTGCCCGCTGTCAAACTCATCGTAGGTACTATGGCTATCGAGGATTTTTCTGCCTATCACGCGTATGCGGATGATTTATTGGCAACGTGTGATGAAGAGCAAACCATCACACCGGGCGAAATGCGGCTGGCGATTTCGGCAGTGGAAGCCTTTGTCAAGGCCGTCAAGGCATATCGGTACTACCCACCCGAGTATCCCATGCTGGAGGAATTTCAACAGGAATTACTGACCACGCTCCAGGCCTATGTGGAACAACACACGATTTTATCCTTGACCATCACGGAAACGGCCTTTGCCCTGAAAGGCCGCCAGCTCTACGCCACGGAAGATCTCAAGAGCAGTGTGCCGTTCCTGTTCTACCGCGATGGTGTGCGGGAAATCTCCCTCTTCGAAGGCATCGAGGAAGGAGAAGTCCGCGATCTCATACAAATCCTCGTGCAGTGCGACCATACCGATAAGGCTGAGGATGACCTGGTCACACTGCTCTGGGAGAAGGAATTCGTGCATCTCGATTACCTGGCCGTCGACGACTTCCTCGGCCAGGGTCCGGTCTTCATTCCAGAGACCGCCGAGGAATTCCGCCAGCATCTCGATCCCCGTCCGGTGGCCCATCACGAAGACGATGCGCTGTTCGACCGGCTCGGCGCACTCACCCACGAGAGCCCCTCCGAGTCGATCACCGATAAATTTGCCACCGAAATCGACCTCTTTACGCTGTCCCCCACGGAAATGCGTGCCCTGCAAGAGGAGATCGATCATGATTGCGGTCCCTTCGGCGCTGCGCGCTACATCCCGCTGCTCTGCAACCTGTTGACCACCGAGCAAGACCCTGCGCTGTTTCAACGGGAAATCGATGCGCTGCACGAGATTTTCGAGATGCTCTTGCCCCTGGGTGAATATCGCCGCGCCGCCGATCTGCTCACGCGTGTCCGCACGACGCTCGCATTATTTCCGCCGACGACGTGGCAGCATGCGCCGCTCAAAGCGCTGCTCCAACACGCGGTGCAGGGGCGTTGGTTGCCAGAGATTACCGCACGACTCCAACATCGCGAGCAGGGGCAGCACCTTGCGGATATCAAGGAGTTTCTGCTCCGACTCCCGAAAACAGCGGTCGAACCGCTCATCCGCCTACTCGGCGATGTGTCTGACTACAAAACACGCGCCATGCTCTGTGAAGTACTCAGCGTTGTTGGCGCACAGGCGACACCGGTAATCGCGCCGTTTCTGTCCGACCCTCGCCCCACCCTCGTACAAGATCTGCTGAAAGTGTTGCGCCAGCTTAACCCGGAATCAGCCCTCCCGCTCTTTGCACGCGCCTGGCAGCACCGCGACGCCCAGGTGCGCAAAGCGGTCCTGAAAGCGGTGAGCGGCGTCGCCGGCGAGTACGCGGAACGCATACTCAGCAAAGGGCTGAGCGATCCGGATGAAAGTCTCCGCTGTCAGACCGCCATCTTCCTCGGCGGGCGGCAGACGGAGACCGCCTTGGCCACGCTGCTGCGCGTCGTACATGCGAAAGGCTTTGATGCCCGCTCTCCGGCAGAGGTGCAGGCGTTTCTGGAAGGCTTGGGCGCGTCCCGCTCGCATCTCGCGCTGGACATTCTTGAGAGCCTCCTTGCCAGCCGTCCGTGGTTTGCCCGGCGCAAGGCCGATGAGATACGTCATCACGCGGCGCGCGCGCTGGGCATCGCCGGCACCCCGGAAGCGCTGGAGATGCTGCAAAAATACAGCACGGCGAAAGATGAGGCGATTCGCCGCGCATGTGTCCTGGCGCTGAAACTGGCATCACGGGGAGAACGCAAATGAACGCCTATGATGACCCACAGGTCGATAGCAATGAGCTGTTGCGACGCCATCAGCAACTGCCACGGCATTTCGGCCAAGCGTTCGTCGTCGTCTTTTACCGGGCCTATAAAGGCGCGGCCTTTTATGACCGCCAAAACGCGACCTTGCGCAGCCTCATCCGCGAGCTGCATTGGACGATCCACTCCATGCTCACGGCGTCCGATCAGTTGGAAATCAAAATCATCCGTGACGCCTGCTTTTGCAATACCGCCATCATCCGTGCCGTTGCCGAACATTTCTCCAGTTATACCGGCTTCGTGCAGGCCTTGCGCCAGCGCGAAATCGGTGAATTGCATTTCAGCCCGAGTGTGACGGAGGAAGACCTCACTGCATTCATCTTCTTGCTGCGCGAGTTATCCGCTGTTCAAGATGATCCGTGCGAGTACTTAGCAGCGCAGTTGTTGCAACGTGGGCTCGTCTCGATAGAAGTCGGAAAGCTTGACATCGGCGAAGAACGGATGGGGACAGCGAATCCCGCGGATGTGAAGCGGCAGGCGAAATCCGTCTACTTCTCCAGCCTGGGCGTGACCAAAGAGCTCATGGAGGGTACGAAAGACCAAACGCTCAGCCTGCGGAAAGCCAAACGGCTCATGTTCAGCGCGGTTGACCTCATCACGCGCGATGAATCAGCCTTATTGGGGCTCACCTCCATCAAAAGCTATGATGACTATACCTTCACCCATTGCGTCAATGTGGCGTTGTATGCCATCGCCATGGGAAACCGGCTACGCCTCTCCAAACGCAATCTTAGTTACCTGGGCATCGCCGGACTCTTCCATGATCTGGGTAAAACGCTCATTTCACACGAGATTCTGGATAAACCCGGTGCGCTGACGCCGGAAGAGTGGGATGTCATCCGCACCCACCCGGCCAGCGGCGCCCGCCTCATTCTGCAGATGAAAGGATGGGGGCCGCTGGCGTCGCGCATGTTGGCGGCGAGTTTTGAGCACCATATCAAATATGACCTCACCGGCTACCCGGCCATCGCCTATGATGAAAAGCCAAGCCTCTTCAGCCGTATCATCACCATCGCGGATGTGTATGATGCGCTGGCGCGCCCACGCGTTTACCGCAAAACTGCCTTTGTCACCGAGAAAATCCTCGCCGTGTTGCGTAAGGATAGCGGCACGCATTTCGACCCCACGTTGGTCAAAGTCTTCATCAATATGGTCGGCATCTATCCGCTCGGCGCCCTGGTACAACTCAACACCGGCGTGTTAGCCGTCGTGACGAAAATATCGCCAGAGCCGGATATGCTGCTACACCCGCAGATCTGTCTATTGGAGCATGAGGGGGAGACATACCGGAAGGGGATAGCGGTGGATCTGTCCGAGCGCGACACCACCGGACACTTCCCCCATAGCATCGCCCGCACCTTAGACCCCAACGACTACGGCATCAACCTGGAAGAACTTGCGCTGTAGTCCCGCCCTGGTATATGTCCTGTGTGCGCCGGTTGCGCTATGGAAGAAAACCGGACAGCTCTGCAGAGGCGATGAGGCGACAGCACTGTTTGGAAGGGTTCGAGCCACGCGAGACCCGCCGTTCCTTGCCATCCATCGGGAGAGCGGGTCTCGCTGTGCTCGAACCCTCGTATACTATTTCTGTCAGTCCCCTGCTGATGGGATTGACATGTTATCGGATTCCTGGCGAAATAGCTACTGTGCTATCAGGGACGTGACTGGTGACCCTCCAAACGGTGCTAAGGACTTGTGGCTGGGCTGGTGGTCAGTCTCGGATCAGCCCAGGAATCCTGTCTAACAGTGTTCTCTTATGAGCCGATGCAGGGCCACGGGCCCGGAAGCGCGATGGGGTTAGTGTCGTGCGCACACCTGTACACGACGCAGCACCACGCCGCGATGAGAGCGGGTCGTGACACCGCACTCGTAACACGCCAGGTTTTGCGCCGCAGCGCGCTCACTCACTGATGAAAAGCTCGCTATCTGACTCTTCATCCAGTACGTCGCGCACTTGTTGACTCGTCAGTACCATCTGCCCGGCATCCTCGGCCTGGTGAATCTCGGAGATCAGCGTGGAGGCCAGCATTACCTCGACATATTCCGGCTTGAACTGCCGCCCGCTTTGCGCGCGTAGCTCGGCACGAATCATCTTTTCCGGTAAACGCGCCCGATAGCAGCGATCACTGCTCATGGCATGGACGGTATCACAAATGGCCAGCACCTGTGCCTGCCAGGGAATGTCGTCCTCTTCCAGCCCGTCAGGATACCCGTGCCCGTCCCAGCGTTCATGATGGGATCGTATCATGGGCGCGAGATCGGCGAGCGCTTCGACGTTCGTAATAATTTCGCCGCTAAGAATGGCATGATTCTGCATGATGGAGAGATTGCTCGGCGTTAAGGGCTCCTGCTTATTCAAGATTTCCTCGGGCACGCCGATTTTCCCCAGATCATGCACCAACGCCGCGCGTTTTAACCGCAAACGCTCCGCATTCGGCACGCCGAGTCGTTGGCAGAACTGATCGACCAGCCAGAGTACGGCCATACTATGCCGCCCGCTATACGCATCGCGCAATTCCAGACTCATCAGCAACGCGTAAATGGTGCCGTGTACGTGCGTCGTGATCTGATGTTTGGCCATTTCGACTTCTTTACGCAGTGACTGATAATCCTGTTGAATCGCCTCCATCATCGCCGTGCGCCGCAATTCATCCATTCGCCGTTCAATGCCCCGCTGCACGATGCCTTCCAACTCCACCGGGTTAAAGGGTTTCGTCAGATAGTCGAACGCGCCCAGCCGCAGCGCTTTGCGCGCGGTATCCACCGTGGCGTATGCGGTGATCAGAATCACTTCGACCTGCGGATCCTTGGCTTTGATATTCTGGAGGACTTCAATGCCGCCCATATCCGGCATGCGCAGATCGAGCAATACGACATCCGGGCGTACCTCGGACAACATATTGATGGCTTGAGATCCAGAGTTCGCAAGTGCGAGCTCATAGCGATCCTTCAACAGCATACGGATCGATTCGCGGACCCCGATCTCGTCATCGACTATGAGAACCTTCTTTAGCGCCATACCACCCCTCCCTGCGCTCTTCGATTGCTTGGCGGATCGGTAACCGGCAGAGTACGCTTAAAATCGACTCGGCCATGGAGACTGATAACGTGCCGGCATGCTGATGCAGAATATACTGCGCGGTCGCAAGACCAAGATCGATATGTTGTTCCGCATTACCCATAAACTGCTGCCAGGGGTTGAGCAGCCATTCAGGCGTTAACGAAACGCTCGTCGCGACCTCGATACGAATGAGTACGGCGTCGTCCTCCGTCGTCACCTGTAACGTGGCAGGCATCTTTTTCGAGGACAAGTGCGTTAAGGTACGCAAGATGCAGGTGAGCGCCGTTTCCAAGCGCTGTCCATCCGCCAGCAGGGTCGGCAAACTGATCGGCAAGGAAACGACGACCTCGGAACGCATCTGCTCCGTGTTGGTGACATTCTCGATGAGCGGGGCCAGTTCCAACTCCCCGAACTGGAACTCCACGTCGTTCGTCAAGACCAAGAGCTGTTCCAGAATAAGACTGACGCGTCCGATCTCATGCTGAAGCACGGATTCGCAGAAATGCTGGAAGTCAGGGTCGCCGGCCTGCTTGGGGGCCAGCGTACTGAAGGTCGACAGCGCCACCAACGGGTTGCGTAATTCGTGCGCCAGATAATGGAGCACGTTGTTGATGACCTCCAGGTTGACACGGCGTTCCCGCTCAGCATCCGCGCGCTTCTCGGCCGACAGATCTTCGAGGAGTAACAAGGCGCTCGGCGGCGTCGTCGCCAACACAAACCCCGTCACCGCCACCGGCATCCCGGTGGTGGAGATCGTCAGTTCCTGCGGGGGCAAATCTTCCCGGTGCGCCAGCGCATGGAACGCTAAGTCCCCGAGCGGAGACGGCAGCACCCGGAGATCCATGCCCTGCAGAGCGGAGCGGCTTTTCCCCACCATCGCGGCGGCGGAGGCGTTCACGAAGGCGATGCATTGATCTTGCCCCAACACCAGCGTGCCGGTCGGCATGACACTCAGCATATGCGCGGTCAGTTCCTGCTGCGCTTGTACGGTACGGTGCATCTGGCAGTGATGCAGCGCCGTGGCGATTTGTCCGCCCAGCGTAAACAGCGCCTCAAGCTCGGACGCACTGTAATGCTGCCCAATGAGGCGCGCGCCGATGCCAAGAATCCCGACGAGTTGCCCATCGCGCACAATCGGGACGGCAGCCACGGCTTGCATCAGATCCAACCCCGTCAGGATATCACTCGCAATCGCGCTGCCATGTCCATCCTTGAGTAAAATGCGCCCCGTGCTGGCTAACCAGCGACACAGCGGCGCGGTCTGCGGAAAGGCGCAATACGGCACCAGCGTGGAGGGGAGCCCGCGTTGCGCGCGACAGGAGAACAAACCGGTTCCCTGGTCACGTAGCAGGATGACCGCCCGACTGGTCTGGCAGGCCTGCTGCACCCATCCGGCAAACAACTCGACCAGCGTCGCCTCTTCCAAACCGGAAAACATCTCAGCGAATTGCCGAAACTGTGGATTTTCCAACAAACTCGGCGTCTCGTTGACAATCGACGTCGCCGTGTTAAGCATCGGGGCAGGCATGATGGCCTTCGCGGGAGAAAATCCGGCGTCAGTGGTAGCGCCCTGGGACGATTGCCCGTGGTGTTCAACGCGCTTCAGACGGTGGAGAAACGGCTCTAGCCCTTCATCGAGGCGCAGCAAATCATCGGCCACACTCCACCATTCCTCCTCGGTGGGCCCAGGCGAAAAAGCCAGTAACGGCATCTGCGGGTGTAATTGTCGCAAATCTGTCGCCAATTGCATCCAGATGGCGCGCGGCCAGGTGAGGTCAACCAGGATCACACTCACGGGTAACGTTTGGATCTGGTTAATCACTTCCGGCACCGAATGTGCCGTCACCAGGGCAATCGGAGGCTTTGCCAGCGCCAAGCGATCTTGTACGGCTGTGATATGTCGTTGTTCATGTGCAAGATAGCAGACTAGATACATAGCAGTTCAGCTTCCGCCTGCGTTACGGCAGGCAAGATAATAGTGACAACTAAGCCCGATCCCGGTGGGCATTCAGCGCGAATCTCACCTCCGTGTGAACGTACAAACTGGAAGGTGAGCGCGAGCCCAAGCCCGTGTCCACCGGTTTTCGTGGTAAATAACGGTTCAAAGATGCGCCGCAAATCGTCCGGCGGTACGCCCGGCCCCGAATCGGCAATGCGACAGATCAAGTTATGCTCCAGCGCCTCAACTGAAATGGAGAGATCTCCACCGTGTGGCATGGCCTGCACTGCATTCATCAACACATTCAACAGCGCCTGATACAACTGATCGACCATACCATTGACGGCAGGAAGCTCCTCGGCAAACCGTGTGATCAGTCGTACATGATGGCGTTCGCAATCTGCCTGAATCAAGCCGATGAGCCGTTCAATCACCTCACGCAGATCGACTTGACCACGATCATCCGACGGTCTGCGGACCAGGTCCAACATCTGACCGACAAGACGGCTAATACGTTCAACTTCTTTCACCACCATGGGGCCGAATTCCTCTCGAAACTCGGGATCGTCGTACTTTTGCGGTAAAAGGTGGGCAAATGTTTGGATGGGCACCAGCGGATTCTTGATTTCATGGGCCAGACTCGCCGCCATAGCCCCCATCGAGCTAAAGCGTTCGGCCTGCAATTTCTCTTGTTCCAACGCGCGCAACGTCGAGAGGTCGCGAAACACGATCAGGTGACCGTCCGCAACGTCCCAGCGTCGACGGAACCGTGTCACGGTTACCAATACCGGTATTTCGCTGCCGTCATGCTTGGTTAACACGGTTTCCACGGCGTGCTCTCCCGTGTCATGCGTGGGTAATTCGGGGACACCGATGGTCGCCAGGCGCCGTCCCAGGGCGTCCACAGACGACACACCGGTAATAAATTCTGCCGCTGGATTGAAGGTAATGACGCGCCCACGCGGGTCGATGGCAATTACCCCGTCCTGCATTGAATGCAATAAGCGCTCATGATATTCGTTCAGCAGCACCATTTCATCGTAATGCCGGGCATTATCCAGCGCAATCGCCGCTTGCTTGCCGAGGATGCGCAACAGGCCGATATCATCGGTGGTGTACACATCGCTGGAGAGACGTTCGCCCAGGAAGACGATGCCACACAGACGATCGCCGGCAATCAACGGAATCGCGACCGCCATGCCCCACTCCTTGAGACGGAGCCCAATATCATGTTCCACACCGCGCAGGCAAATCAACTCGTCCGCGACCAACACCTCATCGGTATCCATGGCGTATGACAGAATCGGCTCGATACCCGAGAGTGTGCGCGGCAGATCCTGCCACGACTCCGTCGTAGACACCTGCGTGAGCACCTCGTCATTGCCTGGAAGATAGACGGCGACACCGCGGGGACGCAGCGTCCGAATCATCGCATTGACGAACGTTTCAACGAGAATCTCCCGATCACGCGCCGAGGCGAAGGCGCTGCCCGCCTCACGCAAGGTTAAGCGATAGTCATAGACGCTTTTGAAAAAGCGCGTATCCACCACGTGTTGCACGTAACGGCGTAACGGTTGAAAGGCCAGCGCCATGATAAACGCCATGATAAAGCTGCCCGGCCGGGGAAACGGCGAATACTTCGCCAGTGCGCCATCCAACACCGGCACGAGAAAGGCGAAGAGCAACGATAATGTGCCGATCGTCGCCGAATAGACTAAACCCGCGCGCAGCACGATCTTGATATCCATCAAGCGATAGCGCACGATGGCATAGGTCGTCGTCGTCGTGACAAACAACGAGGACAGCGAGCCATAGGACGCATAGCGTGATGACCCGGTGATCACCGGGAGAATGAGGACCGGGATGGATGAGGCAACCAAGCCTATCATCCCGAGCAAAATATAGCGGATTTGCAGACGTTCGAGCCCGCTGACGTGATTGAGTTTATGGAGCAGATGCATGGACCCCGCCAAGCCGCAGGCGACAATCCACAGCGTAAACAACGGGACTAATGGGCCGACGGACGCCGCGACACCCCAGGCCTCAAAGCTGATATCGGCGATCAGCAACGGTGTCCAGATAAAATAGAGCCAGGGTAGCGCGAGCAGCGTTAAGATGAGGGACATACGGCGAAAATGTGCCGAACGAAACGGAAAATCGGCGCAAAACCAGATACCGCTCACAGCAATAACCATGACGCAGAGGAAGGTAGCGCGCGCGAGATGCAGAGCGGTATCATGACTGGGGTGGGTATGCATGATCGCCACGCAGCACATCCAGGCGGCGGTGCCCAGAATGTACCAGGCGAACGTCCGCCCGCCTCGGTGCGCGGGTGTTCTCACCAGAATAATCACCACCAGCACCAGGTTGTAGAGCGCAGCCAAAAAGAGTATGGGGTAGACGAATCCCATAAGGCTTAGACTTCCAACAGCACAGGCGCACTGCGCGTCGCTGACACAAGCCAGCACTGCTCCGCGTAGACGGACTGGCAAACGAGCGGTCGTAATCCCAACTCTGGGAGGAGCGCCGTAATCTCGTCCACCGCGAAAAAGTTATACTCCCCCGCTGCCCAACGGCGCTGAATATCCGCGTTTGCCCGCCTCACCGCCAATAAGGCCGGCAGCGCGGCGACGGTACGCGCCCAACGCGTTAGGCGTGCGGCAAGCGGCAACTGCCGCAGCGCGGCAAAATGCGCCTGGGCAATCGCCGCAGGCGTGGAATGCGGATGACGGTCACACAAGAGCAATCGCCCGCCCGGTTTCAACACGCGGGCAATTTCACGCAATGCCGCGCGCTGATCCGGCAGCGCATAGAGCACGTTGCACATCACGACGACGTCAAATTCCGCATCGCCGAACGCGAGGCCGGCGCACAGGTCGGCCTCAGCGTGTCGCACATGCGCACGGTCCGCACATTTGGCGCGCGCACGCGCCAGCATCGCCGCGGAAAAATCCACGCCGGTCACCTGCAACTGCGGCTGGAGACGGGTCGCCAATTCTTCGAAATTGCCGGTACCGCACCCGGCGACCAGCAACTGCTCATGCGGGGACAAGGCCGCCGCCGTGTACACCGTCTGCAACAGCGCCTCATAGGGTAACCACAACGTCAGCGCATCATAACCTTTGACCGCGTACCCATCCCAAAAACTCGCTGACATCAGGCCTCCTCGTAGCGCGCAACCAGTATGCCGGAGTGCGTGCCGCCCACACCGGCGACATTAATGAGTACACGACGGACACGCGCGGTGCGCGCTACGTTCGGCACATAGTCCAGCCGGCACCCTTCAGCGGGCGCGGTAAAATTGATCGTCGGCGGGACGCGCTGATGGCGAATCGCCAGGCATGCCGCGGCGAGATTCAACCCACCGCTGCAGGCGAAGGATTGGCCGACCGCTCCGCGAATCGAGGTCACGGGGATAGAGAAGGCATGTTTACCCAACGCCGTTTCAATGCCACGACTTTCCGAAACGTCGGCCACGGCAAATCCCGTGCCATGGGCGATAACCCAATCGACGTCGGTCGGCGGAATCCCGGCATCAAACAAGGTACGCTGCATGGTCATGGCAAAGGCTTCGCCGGTCTCGTCGAGAGCGGACATGGGCAATGCCTCTTCGACGTTTCCCGCCCCGACTAACTCACCATAGATCCGCGCGCCACGCAGTCGTGCATGCGTTTCACTTTCCAGCATGACGGCGGAACCGCCCTCCATCAGCACAATACCGTCATGATCCACGGAAAAAGGCCGGGGGATATTTCCGCCATCAATGGGCGTCGGCGCGAGAATGCCGCTGCGGTAGATCGCCGCCCAAATCGACGGAAAGAATGGGGCATCCGATCCACCGACGAGCATCATATCCGCTTTACCGGCGCGAATCTGTTCTGCGCCCCAGACAATCGTATCCATTCCGGAGACACAGCCCGATGAATAGGTGGTCGATGGGCCACGCAATCCATAGTAGATCGCCACGTGTGTCGTGGTGGCGCAGGGGGTAAATTCAGACCAGAGCCAACGACTGATGCCTTGCTCGCCACGCTGAAAGTAGCGCCGGGCTTGTTCCTCCACCGTCTCCCCCAACCCACCGATCACCGTGCCGAAGCTGGAACCTATGCGGTCGAGATTCTCGTCGGAGAGTTGCACCCCGGCGTCATGCAGCGCTCGGTCGGCGGCCACCAGCGCCAGTTGGGAAAAACGCAACAGGTGTTTGACGTCACGCGGACGTACCTGCGGCATTTCGCGTGACAGGTCGAAGTCATGGAACTGGCCGCCATAGGTATACCGATGGTCACCGACATCCCAGCCGTGGATGGGACCGATGCAGGAACGTCCAGCGTACAACGCCTCGCCGAATTCATCCACGGTGTGCCCAAGGGGGCAGGCTATGCCAAATCCGGTTATCATAACGCGCTGTCTAGCCATGGTTCTCCTGTAGCGGCTCCGGCATCTTTCTCCGGACCACACGCTCAATTGCAGCTTGCAAGGTCTCACGGCTCACCGGCTTTTGCAGAATGCCATCATAGAGCGCCGTGTATTCGTCTTCCAGGTTCAGCGAGCCGGATAACAACATGATGCGTGTCTGCGGTCGCAGGCGGCGTACGGCAATGGCGACGACATCGCCGGTCTCTCCATACATCACCAGGTCGGTGATGACCAGATCGAATACTTCGGCGTTACAGCATCGAATCGCCTCGGCCGCAGAATTCACGGTTTGCACCTGATGTCCCATTTGCCGCAACAATTGCCCAAGCATCTCCGTGATCTCTTCATCATCATCCACCAGCAGGATGCGTAAGATTGGCGAAACCGCCTCGTGCGTATCCACCGACAGCGGCGAGCTACAGCGCGGCACTTCGACACGCACGGTCGTCCCTGTGCCTTCTTCACTCTCCAGACGAATCACGCCGCCATGCTGTTGTACGATGCGATAGGATACGCTGAGCCCGAGCCCCGTCCCTTTGCCGCCTTTAGTGCTAAAAAACGGATCAAATGCCCGCGCCATGATGCCTGGCGACATGCCCACCCCGGTATCCTGCACGGATAACCAGGCGGTGCGCGTATCGGCGCCACACGACAGCGTCAGTGCCCCGCCGTTCGGCATCGCGTGCACCGCATTGGTCATCAGATTTGTCACCACTTCGCGAAATTCGACCGCGTTGCCGGCGACCCAAATATTCGGCGGGCAATCGAACGCCAAGATGACGGCTTTGCGGTCGAGTTGTGGTTGCAGCAATTCGGCGACGTCGTGCAAGATATCGCTCAAATGGAAGGGCAACAGGGCGGTGCCTTCGTTTTTGCGTCCGAAGACGCTCACGCGTTGAATGATCTCGCGTGCATCGAGGGTGGCGCGCTCCAGGCGTGGCAACCGGTCGTACACGTGTTGCAGGGTCGGCGCCATCTTCAAGAGTTCCAAATGACACCCGATGCCCATCAGGATATTATTGAAATCATGCGCAATGCCCGCCGCCATCTCGCCCAAGGCGCGCATCTTGGTGTCTTCGAGCATGCGCTCTTGCGCCAGTTTGAGCGCCTGGTGTGTTTCGATATTGCACAGCGCAGTGCCGACCATGGCGGCCACCAGCATCAACCAATCGGCGTCATGGCGTGAAAACGGTCGAGGCTCCAACCGTTCCACGGTTAATATGCCGATGGTCTGCAGTTCAACGACGAGTGGAATTACGGCGATGGCATTGATCGAGCGGTTCACATTCGGATAATTCGGAAATAATTGCGGCCAATTCGTCCCTAACAGCACCGGCTTTCCGGTATGCCAGGCCACTTGCAATGGTGTATCCGCGCCAGGGCACTGACTGCCGACAGGGAAGACGGCGCCCGTCAAACGTGCGCTCAATGTCCGCAGGACAAATGTCTGCGAGTCCGGGCGATAATCCCAGTACCCGATGCGTTCACACGGCAACGCTTGCCGCACCTGTTCGAACACGGCGAGCAAAATGTCGTTGGCGCTGTGAGTGACCGTCAGCATGCGTGCTAAGTGATTCAGTACGCGCTGCCAGGTCGCCGGGTTGGGGAACTCGCCATAGCGCGAGAGACGCGCTAACGCTTGTTCCGCGGTACGTACCAATAACAGCGTGGCGAGAATCAAAGCTGCCGCTTCTTCAGGTGGGGGGGAAAGCTCGATGAGCGCGAACAGCTTGTCGGCGGCCTTCAGCGGAAAGATGACCTGGTTTTCATGCACGACCGGTACACCGCGCTGTGCGGCCTCAGTGAGTTCGTGGCGCTTTCCCAGTACCGAGTGGCTACTCGCATCGCCCTGCGCTACTTCAATCAACGGACTATCATCGTTGATAAATCGCCACACATTGATCGATGTTGGCGAGGTGAGCGCGTGGAGCTCGGCGATGAGTTGCGCCAGTACCTCCCCCGGGTCCGACAGCATGGCCATTGCGTGTAACGCCGTCAGGGAAAATAAGGGATGCTGCAGCCAGGGGAGCAAACGGTGAAGCCAGCGGGCGCGGTCATCCGGGGCCAGCGCTGTTTGTCCCTGCAGTACCGTATGTAGCGCGAGCAGCCCGAGGCGTTGCGTCTCATCCACCGGCAAATGGGTATATCGGGGATCAAATGCCTGCTCAGCCAGGGTGGCCATGTGCAACGCCTCTGTCGGCGCAAGGGGGGAGGCATCGTGAATGAGCGCCTCGACAAAAAGGCGTAAGTAACCGGAAACGTCGTCATCGGGTTGATGAGACGCTTCGCAAAGTAAAGCCAACCATTGTGTTGTCCAGGCATCCCCGATGTTCATGTCGGCGGCGGAGATTAACGGAGAATTGTGCATGGCGGGCGCTGGCTCACAATCGCAGAAATCCCAGGATTGGGAGAAGTGCTTCTCTTAGTACTACTACCGTACTCCGAAAACGGTGCTTTAGATTTACGCTCATCGCAGCTTGTATGGCAAAATAGCGTTCTATCGGCGCTTACGCTCGATTGGCGAATGTAAATCGTGAAGTACGGTAGTAATATTAGGGCGCACCAGGGAATACCCTCGACATTTTGCCGTGTCCGCTTGGCCCCTGGCGTTGTTGAGTGTGCTGAAAATATGACCTCATATGTCTGCGCACGCTCGCCTAGCCAGCGGCCAAGCGTCCTGCGGCATAATTGTCGAGGTTATTCCCTGGTGCGCCCTTATTATTGTAACATATTCCATTCCTTTGGGGTAGCTGCGCCGATTATCTCCCTCGTACGCTAAGCTTGTCGGGTGAGCATGGTTGCTTTATACTACTGACGAAAGCGGAAAAACGCTTTCGTTATCTGCGTCGATACATGCGAATCACTGACGACACTCTTATGAAGCAAGGAACACGATCATGCAACGAAAAAGTCTTCTCCTCCCTGTGCTGATAGCCATCAGCCTCATGTTTGGCGTAACGGCAGGCGCGCAAAGCAACTTCAGCGCCCTTCCGGTATTGAGTAACCTGGCCTTCGGCTGGTCCTCCATGAGTGGCGTGGACCCCACGCTCAATATGCTCACCGCCTTTGCCCCCACCATGGTGGGCCTCTCGGAGGCCGGCTACCGCAACGGGGTGGAAGGCGTCAAAGGGCGAATGACGTTTGGCGATCTCAAAATCGACAACAACTTTGAGTCGGCCATCACGACGGTCGGTCCCGGCCTCTTCCGGCTTGGCCACTATGGCTACAACAGCAACACGGCCGCCATCCCGAATCTCGGTTTACCCCCCGGCGTTTTGACGCATACACGCGGCGACGCCATTGAACTTGCCTATGCGCAAACGATCCACAATACCACCATTGGCCTAAGCGTGGTACCGCAAGATTCTACCAGCATCCAAGCGGTGGGTGGTGGCACGACGCTGATCGCCGGTGAGGCGAAAACCGACTTCGGCGGACGGATCGGTTTTATCCAGCGCCTGCCGCACGGCGTCCGTGTCGGAGCGGATTATAGCTATCAGAAGGGCACCGCGACAGCGGACACGCTGCCGCCGTTTCCGCCAACCACGTCTTCCGATGAATACATCACCCGCGCCGCCACCTATGGCGCCTCCTGGCAAGCGCGCCCTGACACCATTGTGTATGGGTCATACCAGAACCTGCTGGCGACCGGGCATACCTTCGGGAGTCGTAACGCGAATCAACTCTGGTTTGGCACGCAACACGATCTTTCAAAATCGGTGGCGATCCGCCTCAATTACCTCGATGGTGGCCAGAATTATTCCGTGCAATGGAAAACGAAGGTCGGCTTGCTCAACGTGGCGTATACCCATAAGGCGCTACGCAATGCCGAGGAAATCTTGGGCAGCGGCGATGCCCTCTTTGGCGCACTGGCGTTAGCCTGGTAACACGACTCGCAATAAGAATGCAAAGACGATGGCGCCCCCTGCTTGCGGGGGGCGCCATCGTCTTACGTGAAGCGGCCGGCGATTACGGCCGGTTTTTGAGTTGGCCATCCAGCCAGCGCCATGCACGACGGTCAAATTCACCCGACCAATCATGCCCCAGTCCGGGAAGCGGCGTGATCTGCTTGATCTTGCTGCCCAAGCGTTGGTAGACGGCAAACACGCCGCTGGGCGGTGAGACGGGATCAACGAGCCCGACGTTCATATAGACGGGACACACCACATCCGGCGCGAAGTTCAAGATATCGTAATACGCCAGACAGAGATGCTCCGGTATGGCCGGCAAGGCCGGGGGCATGGGGAGGTCCATGCCGTCTTGTGGGGGCTTCGCGGCATTGGAAGCCTTAGCCCATTCCAGATAGGGCAGGTACGCGTTATGCGCGATCGCCGGAACGGAGGCGGCCACACGGTGATCCAACGCCGCGAGCACAATCGAGAGACGCCCCCCCTGGCTTCCGCCGGCAATGGCGATGCGCGTGGGGTCGACATCCGGGCGCGAGACCAGATAGTTGATGGCCTGTATGCAGTTCAGGTACACCCGGTAGTAGTAATAGGCCGACGTCGGGGTAAATATCGGCTCGGTATAATACCCCGGCAGCAGCGGGTACTTGCCGGGCAGGTCCACGTCCTGGCCATGTACTTGCAGGTCGAACGCGAGATAGCCGTGCCGTGCCTGCTCCAGTGGGATGGGACGCGCGCTAAATCCGGCGCCCGGCAACACCAGCAGCGCGGGGAAACGCCCGTCGCCTTTGGGTTTCGCCAGCCACCCATACATGCGCAACCCACCCACACCGGCAAAGCTCACCTTGGCGGCTTCGACTTCCTCGACCCGGTGGCCGGTGGGATCGTAATCGGCAGGCAATGACGCGTGCTCCAGGTTATAGGCATCAATCTCTTTTTTACCGAATGTCTGCAACGGTCTGACTTCTGCCGCCAATGGCACTTTGGCCAATTCAGCTTTGGCGTTCGCCCAGAACTGCTCGAAATCCACCGGGCGCGAGCTGCGAATAGGCATTTCACTCACCCGGTAACCAAACGTGCAGATGCCATCCATCTCTTTGACATCGCCGGAGTTGAATAACACCCGCACATCATAGAAGCCGGGGAAGAGCTTCGCGGTCGGAATGCGGATAATGAACAGGTTCGCGGGTTGCGCTTGGGCGACCCCGGTCAGAAACGGCTGTTTGAACATGTTGCGGGCCACGGTCCAGCGCAGCCCCACACTCCGTAGTCCGGCATGGCAGTAGAGGACGATCTCTTTTTGCTTATCGAACAGGAGCGAATCGGACGTTGGGCTATAGAAATACAATTCCGCTTTTTGCGGGGGAGACGGCTTGGAGGCGTAGGGCCCCCACACGTTGGATTCCAATGCGCGAACGCCGCTGCAAACGAGCAGCAGACAGAGACACGCGCACATGCTCCATACTGGGATGGACAAGCGTCGAGTCAACGATGACATCATAGAAAACCCTCCTCGTGCAATTTCGTGCCCCGCACGCGCAACTGACGCGTACGGCGGCGTGCATTATGATAAAGGGGCATTATCTTCAGCGGTTCTCCACGCCAATCCAAAGAGCATGAATCCCTGCCACAAAACCACGATCGGCCCACCAATCGGCCAGCACCGCTTGCTGGTCGGCCTTGCAGGAGAACGTGAGCGTACCGTCAGGGCGAATCCAGCTGGGGTCAATCGTGACGCTGTACCAGGCAGCAGCTTCCCAGGGATCGGTGGGCAGCGCCCAATCCGGCTGGGGTCGCCGCGCAATGGCGACTTTATAGCGCGCGCCTAACGCGCAGGGGTCGAAGCTGTGCAGTACCAAGCGCAGTGTGCGGTGCTGGCACAGCGCCTCCTGCAGGCCATGTACCTTCACCGATAGGCCGCGCGGGTGTACCCAGAAACTCTTGCCGGGTCCATAGGCCAACGCGCCGTCGCCATATTCATGCGCGGTGAGGCCGGCAATCTGTGTCTGCACGTCATCGTAGTCCACCGCGCGACTGCGGCTGCCCAGCGGCAAACGCGCGCCACAGCCCACCGCCAGCAACACCTGCTCTTCGCGCCAGCCCGTCTGCGTGAGCATTGCCGCATGCAGCTCGCGCAAATGCTCGTCGATTTGCGCCGACCAGCTGGGATCGAGCACATCGACGCCCGCCACCAGCGACTGTACCGCGTGCGCGGTCGCCGCCGTCGGCGCGATGTCCGCACCGTCTACCCCCCAGAAGCGGTACCAGGTGCGGTGCGGACCAAAGGTCAACGACAACTCGCCGGACAGCACGGGACCGAGTACCGCTTGCGGGCCATCTACGACTGCCGGGCGTTGCAGCGCCACGGGAATGGTGACATCGCGGAGCAATGGGCGGTCGAGATGCAGATAGGTATGCCGGCGCTCGCCCACGCCCAACGTCTTCGTCTGCCACCACTGCGGGCGGTCAGACGGCACGACGGGCAACGCCGCCAATGAAATGACTGCTTCACCCTGCCACCCCGCCGGAACTTCCAACACGGCATGGCGTCGCTCATCATCCAACACGGTGACCGGCGTCACCGTAAACGGCGCGGCGTCGAGGGGCATGGCATCCCACAGCGCCACCGGAATCGCGCGGGTGAGCGGAGCCGTGGCGACAATTCGCAACTGGCGCTCGTCGCGCGTGACCGACAATGCATGCCGATCAGCCGCCGTCCAATCCTCCGGGACATCGATGGCGGCGGTCGGATATGACCACGGCATGGTGTAGTCATAATGGAACCAGGGCAGCGCTTCTCCCTCACGCAGTAACGCCTTATAGTCGGCACGTTCGATAACAATAGCATCGCCGACTACGCCGGGCTTCCCCATGGTGCGTGCGCCGGCCCAGGTATCGCGCTGATGCAGCACGCGCTCAGCGAACACGGGGATATGCCGCTCATAATAGGCCAGCACATCTCGGCTGGCGGCAAAGACCACGGGCTGCGACCTGGCTATGTCGATCAAGCGCTCTAGGCCGCGCCGATTATGGTCAGTCATATTCGCCACCCCAAAGGTGCGTCCGAATTCGAACCCGGCGACAAAGAAGACGGGGTAGTCGCGGTTCTCGACGGCATTACTGACGGTGTCGCGCGCGAACTGCTCGAAACGCACGGGGTTCGCTCCGGTCTCGCTCGAACGGTGCCAACGCAGCGTATGGGACGGCGAGAGGACAAAGTCGCCCCAGTGGGTCAGATGCGGCAGGAGCACCTGGTAATGGTTCATCGTCATGGCGAGCACGCCATCGGGCGCATAGGCCTCGGGCTTACGGAAATCATCCCGCGCCACCCAGAACGGCGCCGTCGGCATGCCCCAATGATTGATCGCCCACTCGCCGTCCGACCAGTTCTGTTCAGGAATGATCGAATGCAGGATGCGGATGTGCGCCTCGCGGCAGCCGTCAACAAAACGGTTGCACGGGGTATAGCTGGCAATACGATCCAGCGGTTGATATCCGAGCGAGGTCCACCAGGTTTGCAACGCGCACAAGCGCCGGGTGATTTCCGGCAAGGGCAACGTCTCCCAATTCGGGTCCTCGTGCGCCAGGTCCGGCGAGATCATCCCCAAGCTGTTGGCATGCACATGCGGGTGGATGGCGTCACCAAAACACCGTTCATAGTTCACCCAGCGCGCCTCGCTTGCTTGGTTGAGCGTGACATAATAATCCACCGGCACGCGTGCGGTATGCACGACTTCATCAAAATCCTCAGCGGAAAACGCGCCGATGGTTAATTGGCACACCGCCCAACCGGGCGCTACCACGCCGATATAGCGCGTGATCGTCTCCGCAGCGGTGGCATACTCGACCTCGTACGAGCCAGCGTCGGTGGGTGTCCATGTCACACCCGCATGGGTGATGGCACCCTCCCGAAGGACATGCCCGTCGCTGCACGCAGCATGCCGCCGAATGGTCAGCGTGCCGGGGACGGTGGCGGAAAGCGTCACGGCTTCGCCGAGGTTGACAAGAGCGCCTGGTGTGATGGATAACATCGATCGATACAGTTCCTTCAGTCAAAACACGAAATCGCACCGCGCAAGCGGCGGTAAGGGCATGGAGGCCACCAAGCTTGGTAGCCTCCATCACCGATACCCCACACGCAATATCGGGTACGAAACCTGGAAACGCTATATTGTACTACAAGTAATCTGATTCGCCCAAGGCATCGCGCTAATTATCTTCGCGGTCTCCGATCGCATAGGGCCAGTCCCCCCATTCAACCGAAAAATCGTCCCAGGGGAAAAACGCGGGGACCGAGGCAAAGGGCTCATTGAGGAACGGGAGACTCTCGTTGGCGATATCATCATATGCCAACGTGGGCCAAGTCACCGTCTGGCCGTTGATCGCCGCGATACGCGCCGCCGGACTGCCGGGGCTGAGCGAGGACTCCAATTCCAGCGCCGGGCGCACGCGGTCAGCGGGACGGCGGTAGCGCGTGCGGCGCGTGGACCAGAAGTAATCGGTGAATTTGCTCGCGGAGAGGGCATCGACAAAGGCCTGCAAGGACGGATATTCATCGACGCTGGCGTGTTCGGCCACGAACCCACCAAAGATCATGCGCAGTTCGGCGCGCGTGAAGGTGCGCGGTACCCCTTGATAAAAGGTGGTACGGATGACGTCATAGTTCGGCAGGGATTCCAGTGTGAAGCGGATATCACCCACAACGCAGGAGTAGGCCATGGGGCGCACGGCGATGAGCAGGCGTCCGCGCCGGCAGGCGATCCACTCGCCATGCTGCGCCGTGCCTTCCCAGGAGGCGCGCGGAACGCCGCCGACGATAATTTCGTCCGTGCCGCTGAAGTGCGTCGGGAAGATCACGAATTCGCTCAAGCGCGAGAGCGGCGTGGCGCCCTGGCCAGTATCCGCATCGCCCCCCAGGCTCAAATGCGGATGCGTCAGCACCAGCGCCGTGGACTCGGCCTGCAGGGTGACGGTATTGGCGTGCGATGTCAGGCAATCATCCTCACCGGAATTCGTGTAAATGATCGGGACACCCACTGCACCGTCCTGTCCCCACTCCGCACCCGCCGCCGGCATATCCATGGCGTGTTTGACCATGCCGGGCACGTCATCGTCGACCACCAGTTTGGTAAAGACCGTGCCGATATCCGCATAGGAACGTACCGGGGACGTTTTCCGATAGGTGACGAAATAGCTCATCGTTTGCTCACCGCCGCACAAGGCGGTCGTTGCGGTACCCAGCGTGTAATCAGTGGTCAGCAGAGTTTCGATACGGCACCGGCGCGCAGGGAAATCCGCGCCGCCTGCGCCTTGCTCACAGGTCGCCACCGCGTGGTAGGGATAGCGCTTCTTGGTAAAGAGCTCCTGCGCGAGGGCTGGGACGTGGTAGGAAGCGAGCGTATACCAGCACATCTGCGCGATGTTGAAGGGCAAATCGCCTTTGTGGTGCAGCACGAGGTGGGCATCGGGCTGAAAAAAGTTCATCGGGGAGGGGTGCACGCCCTCGCCCAGCACAAAATGCAACAGGCTGGCGACACAGCTCACCTGCGCCAGCGTATCAATCGTGTAGGCGCGGGCATAGGGACCGGATATGACGCCCAGTTCCGGATGGAAACGCGCGGCGAGATCGAGCCACAGGCGTTCTTCGATGCCGCGCGCGATGGCACGCGCTTCCGGGTGACGCGCGTGTTCGGCAATCTCGCTCATGGCATGCAGGGTCAACGGGGAATAGGTCGGCGAATTGAACTCGCTGTTGATCCCGTTGCGCACCAGCATGGCGCGGAATTGTCGCAAGTTCCACAGTCCGTATTCCACGGCATCCGAACAATCCAGATACTCGCCGCCGAGGATCAACCCCATGGTGGCCTTGGCCGGCATATTATCGTTATAGCCGTGGAATTGGTAGTCGGGCTGCCGGTTGCCGGGCTTGAACGAGAACCCGTCGCGCACCAGGCCCTCCAGCTTCGTCCGCACATCGTCCGCCATCTGCCCGGCGCAGTTGCTCAATAACGCGGCGGCGATATTGGTGTCAAAGATATTGAAGCGCACTGCGCCGTACTGATTAGTCTGCGCCGGGCGCAGGATCGCATCGGCGAAGGCCGCCTCGTCCACCTGATAGAGCGCGCAGCAGAGCCACATGCGCTCGCGCGTTTCCGCGGGCTTGGAGGAGAGCAGCCAGTTGCCCTCCGCATCGTACCAGCCCTTCGCCACCTCGGCTGCCGCCTGGCAATATTGCAGCACACGGGTCGGCAATCCCGCCAGACATGTTTGGGTATCTGACATTGTTATCTCTCCTTCACCATATCGCCGCTCATCTGCGTGATGAGCTCAAACAATTTTCTTCTTCGGTGGCGGTGGCGGCGTGCGTGCCCAAAAACCGTCGGCAATATTCTTGCACGACATAAAAGGCTTGCTTTGGCTGCCAGTCTTTATCGACGATGCCATAGAGACCGCGTGCCCCACCGGGCACGAAATCTTCCCAATGCAAGGGCGTGCGCATGTCCAGAAAGTTCCAGATGGCAGCGCCGGACATCCACGGCGTACGCGCGAACACCTCATAGGCGCGCCGGACGACGTCCACGTGCCTCCGCTCGCCGCCCACCGTCAAGTCCTCACGCGTGTCACCGCGCCGGCTCACACAGCCAAATTCCGACATCATCACCGGCTTATTATAGGGATAGAACACGGCCAACGCGTCTTCCAGGCTTTCGACGGGCTCGTGACCGAACGCGCCGACGTAGCAATTCATGGCGATGACATCCATCGCGTCGAAATACGCATCCGGCAACGACGGTCGCCAGGAACGATGATCGGCGCCTGAGTAGCGAAACTGATCGACATCGGCCGGTGACCATGGCGTGTCGCTCATCACCACCTGGCCTTCCGCAGAACTGATCAAGCGGGAAGGGTCGAGCGAACGCACATAGTGCGCGCATTCGATACCATAGTGATAATTATCGCCAATATCGCTTTCTGGGTTCTTCCACGCACACTCATTGCTCACCGACCAGATGATGACGGAGGCGCGGTTCAGATCGCGGTCGATCATTTCACCCATCATCTGGAACGCCAGCGACTTCACCGCCGGTTCCGGCATACGCGGTTGCCAGTACGCCGGCACCTCTTCCCACAGCAAAAAACCTTCGCGGTCGGCCTGCCGCACAAAGGCCTCGGAGTAGGGATAATGCGCGCAGCGCACGAAGTTCGCGCCTAATTCATGCAAACGCGCGAAGAGTTCATCGAGCAACTCGGGCGTATCGGTGCGGCCCATCTCCTTGAATTCCGCGTGCAGGCAGACACCCCACAATTGAATGCGCTCGCCGTTTAACAAAATGCCTCGCCCCTGGGTGCGAATCTCACGCAAGCCGATTTCGTCACACACGGTGTCCGCGCCGCACGAGACTTCGATGGCATACAGCGTGGGAGCGCCCGGTTGCCAGAGCTGCAGGGCGGCGCGTGGTACCTGGAAGGTGAGCGCCGTCTTCTCCCCTGGCGCCACGCTCTGCTCAGCGCATAACCCCAGTTCGGGAAACGCCACGCGAATCGTCTCGTGGGTGTGCACGTCGCGGCTGGTGAACCACGCCTGTACGCGAATCTGCGCCTCGTCGCCTGCCAACGTGGTGTGCACGGAGAAATTCTCTATGTGCCGCTCGGGGACAAAGATCAACTTCACGGGGCGAATCAGCCCGCCATCGTTCGCCCAATCGAAAATCATTCCGGGGACGCGGTCATCTTGCCGTATGTTCTCCACGTACACCATCACGCGGTTGGTGGCACGCAGCAAGGGCGTCACGCGAAACTGAAACGGGGAATAGCCGCACGCATGCTTGCCCACCCACACCCCGTTCAGCCAGACTTCCGCCGCGTAATTCGCACCATCAAAGCAGAGATAGGCCTCCGTATTGTCCGGGATATTCTCCAGGGAGAACTCCCGCACATAGCACGCATGCCCTTCATACCAGGTGAGCTTGGGGATGAGACAGTTCCAGGTACCTGGCACCTGAATATCCCACAAGCCATCCATATCCCAACAGGGGAATATCTGCGAGGGATCGCGGGAATTTTTCCACCACTGTTGGCGTATCCCACGCTGCATCGGGTCGGGGATGAACTTCCAAGTACCATTCAAATCGCATTCAGACATGCGGCAGGTATACATGACAACCATCAACTTTCATGCGTCGCTTCAGCACCAACGCTGGGTCACACGACAGGTACAAATGAACCACCGAGCACCAACTAACGATGTGCGTGGCCCTATGTCTGCAGGGTAAGACGCTCCTCCTCTTGCGTCAACCCGCCGATCAGCATATACTCCATGTTACATGTTACATAAGAGGCCACGCCTGTTGACACCCCGCGTACAACATAACGTTTTATCTGCCACCAGTGCGGTGATGCGGGCGTGCGCAGCATGAAGGCCGGGTATATAGCGACCAGCAACCCACAAGGAGTGAACTACATGACCCATGCTGTACGCGCAGGGCGATGCATAGTCCTGGGCTTTCTATTGTCATTGGCGCTCGGTGTTTTTGCCGCGCCGGTGTCCGAGAGCGTGCTGCCCAATGGGCTACGCGTGCTCATCAAAGAATCGCATGCCGCGCCGGTGGTCGTCATCGACGTCTGGTACAAGGTCGGTTCACGCAACGAGGGACCGGGATTCACCGGAGCGTCTCATCTGCTCGAACACATGACCTACAAAGGGACACGCGAATTTGCCAAAGACGATATGCGCAACCTGACCAAGCGCAATGGCGCGATTGATAACGGGGCGACATTTTACGACTACACACACTACTACACCACCATCGCCAGCGACCGCTTGCCGCTCGTGCTGCGTATGGAAGCCAGTCGCATGTCCGCGGCGCTCATCAAGCAGAGCGACCTGGATTCGGAGCGCACCGTCGTCCGCTCCGAATTGGAAGGGCATGAGAATGATCCCGGCACCCTCCTCTTCCAGCAGACCATGGCTGCCGTGTACCGCGTGCATGCGTACCGCTGGCCGGTGGTCGGCTGGCGCGCGGATATCGAACATATCACCGCCGAGCAACTTCGTGGCTACTATCACTCCTACTACCAGCCAAACAACGCCACGTTGGTCATCGTCGGCGACGTCAAAACCGCGCAGGCGCTGCAGCAAGTACGACAATACTTCGGTGGCCTGAAGCGCGAACTGCCGCCACCGCAATGGACCACACCGGAACCCCCGCAGTTCGGCGAACGGCGTGTGACGGTGCACCGCCAGGGCAAACTCCCCATGGAGTTCATCGCCTGGCACATTCCGGCAATCCATCATAAAGATATTCCGGCCTTAACGCTGCTCGATCAGATCCTGGGCTCCGGCCGCCTGTCACGCCTCTACCAGCAGATCGTCGAGACGCAGCAAGGCATCAGCGCCTGGTCCGGCACCATGGTACGGCGTGACTCGGGCATCTTCTACGCCGGCGGTGTCGCCGCGCCCGGCCAAACGCTCGCGCCCATTGAAAAGACGATCTTCGCCGAAGTGGACCGCTTGAAGACCACGCCGCCGAACAACGAGGAAATCGCGCGGGCGCTGCGGCAAATGCAGGCCAGTCTCATCTACGGACGGGACAGCGTCACCGATCAAGCAGATCAGTTGGGCGAAGCACAGACGGTCGCCGGTGACTGGCGCTACCCCGACCAATTGCTCGACAAGATGCGCACCGTCACGCCGGAAGACATCTCACGCGTCGCGCGCACCTATCTCACCGAGGACAACCGGACTGTGGGCATCTTCCAGCCGGTGACCGCAAGCGGCGTGACGAAAACCGCACCGGCGCCCGCGCCCGCGCAATATGGGTCAGACATCCGCCCACGCGCGGAATTCGCCACCACGCCTGCCCCTGCCGTCGGAACCGCCGTCGCGCAGCCGGTTCACCGGACACGCATCGTACTGCCGAACGGTATCGTGTTGCTGGTGCAGGAGAACCATGCGAATACGACGGTAGCCATTTCCGCAAATCTCAAGGCGGGACGCGCCTATGATCCCGCCGGGAAAACGGGCGCGGCGGACATGGTCGCCAACCTGCTCGATCGCGGAACCAGCACACGCTCCTCGCGCGAGATTGCCCAAGAGTTGGAAGGGGCCGCGGCGGAGATCACTTCCAACACCGGCTGGGAAACGGTGGGCATCCACGGCAAAGCGCTAAGCGGTGACAGCGAGTTGCTCTTGCGCAATATCGCCGATCAACTGCGCCATGCCAGCTTCCCTACCGACGAGATCGAGAAGATGCGTGCGCAAATGCTCTCCGGCCTGGAGAATGAGCGCGACGACCCGTCGAATAATGCGCGGCGCGCGTTCTATCGCGCGGTGCTCCCTGCGGGACATCCCTATCGTCTCGCCTCCTTCGATGAAGAAGCGGACGGACTCAAAGCACTGACGCGTGCCGACCTCACGGCGTTCTATCAGGCGCGCTACACGCCAAAATCACTCGTGCTCGCCGTGGTCGGCGATGTGCAGGTGGATGCCATTCGTGCCCTTGTCACCAAGTACTTCGGCGATTGGCAGGGCGACGCGCCCACGCCGTTAGTTTTCCCGGCGCTCCCCCTGACCAAGCCCGCGCGCCTGGTCACGACCATTCCCGACAAGTCCGAGGTCGATATCTATGTCGGGTCAACCGCTCCGCTGCACCGTACAAGCCCGGATTATTACGCGGCGGAAATCATGAATTTTGTCTTTGGCGGTGGTGGCGCCTTGAATAGCCGCCTCGGCAATGTCATCCGCGACCAGCATGGGCTGGCCTATACGGTCTACAGTGACTTCCACGCGTCCACCGGCGCCGGCCCCTGGTTCGCGATGCTCGGCGTGAACCCGGTGAACGTCGATACCGCCACGAAACTGTTACGAGAAGAAGTCACGCGCATGCGTGACAGCGGGGTCACGCAACAGGAGATCGATGATGCGGTCGCCTACCTGACCGGCGCGTATGCCATCACGCTGCAAACCAATGACGCCTTGGCAAGCACGCTCATGGACGCGGAATATTTCCACCTCGGCCTCAACTACCCGGAACGCGTGACCAAGCTCTACCGCGCCGTCACGCGCGCCCAGGTGAACGCCGCCGCCAAGAAGTATCTGCACCCCGACGCGCTCATCGAGTCTATCGCCGGGTCGTACCCGCGACCGAAATAACACAGTCCTACTTCGGTAGCATATGGCACGGCCCCGGCAATTCGCCGGGGCCGTGCCATGTGCTACCGAAGTAGGACTATTTGCTTTACCGAGGAAGCGGGGCTTTCTGCCCTGCGGGCAGGCCTTCCTTCCAAACGGTGCTGCTGTTACTGCCGGATGGAAAGGCGCATACCGAAATCAGGTCTACAGACATGACTGTCGTATACGCCCTTCCTCCTGCCTGTACCAAGAGCACAGTTTGGAAGGTTGGCCTGCCCTCGGAACGAGGGCAGAGAGCCCCGCTACCTTTCTCAAAGGACTATCACAACTCCCTTTATTCTTTCCATCCCCTATATCCACAAGGAAAAAAGGCGCTTGCCTCGAAATATCGTTTATCGCATGTGTGGAAGGATGAACCGATGCGTCTCTCTCTGCTACCCCTCGCTCTTCTCACCCTCTGTCTGGCCCTGCCGCTGCAAGCCGTGCCAACGGTCATCGTGCCGGAAGCACCCATGGTCATGGTCTTTAACGGCGTTGGCCTGGTGCAGCTCCGCCACATGGTAGACGCTGCCGGCGCGACACTGGACATTTCTCTCGACACCATCACCGTGAAGCGAGAATCGCATACCTTCGTTTGCACCGTTCGGCGCACTGCTGCCCGGCAGGATGGCCAGCTCATTACCCTACCCGTTGCCCCTGAGATACAGATGGGCCTCACGTTCATCCCGGTGCGCCCCCTGGTCACCGCCCTGGGCGGCACGCTCATCGTTGACGAGCTGACCCATCAGATGCATGCCACATTCTCCCCCACCCTCACGCTGCATATGCCGGTGGAGAAGATGACTGGGACGCTGGCGAAATATACGGAAAACCTCCTAAAGACAAATCTCTTACTCATCAAGACCGATGGCAGCGAGGTGAAGCCACTCACGTATACCTTTGGGGACGATCTATGCCCGAATTTCACTGCAGATGGCTCCGCGATTGTCTTTTTACGCTATCTACAAGGAACGGCATCCTACATTTCTCTCCGACGACTCGATCAGGAGGTCGCCGCCAATCTTACGGCCAAATATGGCGATCAATTCATTCCGCGCTCCGAACCAATCCGGGGTCCCGATGATACCCTGGTATTTACTGCGCAGAAAAAAACCTGGGCTGACCAACTATTTCTGATTGGCCGAATACATACGGACGGCACCGGATATCAACAGATCACCAGCGGAGCCCTTCCGCTTGTCAGTGCTGATGGTCAGCACATCGCATTTATGGTTTTCACGAACAGCAAGGCCCCCGCGATACATTTCATGAATGCCGACGGTAGCCAGGAGCGGGAATTGGCGAGCGGTATACCATGCGCGTTAAGCCCGGATGGTTCTTTGCTCGCGTATATAATGATGTCGAAAGATACCGGTACACGACACGGATTAGCGGTGATCGAGACAGCCACAGGGAAGGAACGCTACCGTACCGCGCCAACCGATTGGAACAGTGAAGTATCGGCTGGCGACTTTAGCCCGGACGGCAAACAATTAGTCTACATGCAATCGGATAAAGGTCTCTGGATGACGGATCATTCCCATGCGCGCCAACTGACCAAAGAGCAAGACTTCTACCCAAAGTTTAGTCCAGACGGTACGCAGGTCGCATTTCTACGCTATAACAGCGCCAGATTTGCTATGTACCTAATGCGCACTGACGGCAGCGAATGTAAATGCCTGGCTTCAAATATGTTCTTGCCGTTGCGCAACATGCTTGGGTATTCGATCTATAATTTTTCATCCGACGGCAAGTACATTGTGTTGGCCGCATATCTGGATTGGATGCAGCGATAATGAAGCTGCGCCCTCTGATGCTGCGCGCCACGTCAAGCTGCCACTCGGGCTCCGGCACATTGCCGGGCCCGAGTGGCAGCATTTCCTTCTCCGCCTCTTCGCTTACCGTTCCGCGGGAGTCCACGACTCCACGGCGACCGGGAGCGTATACGGCAGCGTCAACTCGACTTCCTGTAACGCTTGGGCATAGAGCAGCTCATGGTGTTGAATGATGGCGTTCAGTTCGTACGCTGCCATCTGCTGTTTTCCGGTTTCTCCCATGTGACGCGCTTCGGCTGGGTGCGCGAGCAGCCAATCCATGGCCTGCGCCAAGCCCGGAATATCGCCCAGCGTCACCAGCAAACCTGCGCCACCGTGTATCAAATCTCGTGTGCCGCGTACATCGGTCCCGATCGCCGGCACGCCAAACGCCAGCGACTCCATGATGCAGCGCGGCAACCCTTCCTGCGAGGACGGTAACACCGTGGCATAGGCCGAGCGCACGTAGGCGCGCACGTCGCGACGAAAGCCAAGGAAATGCAGGCGGTCCGCAATGCCGAGCGACGCGGCAAGGCCTTTCATCTGTTCCTCAAGGAATCCCGAGCCGGCCAGTACCAAATGCACCTGGCGATTTTCCAGGCGCGCAAATGCTTGCAGCGCATCCGCATGCCGTTTGCGCGGAATATATTCCGCGACCATCAGCAAATACGGCGTACCCGGCGTAATGCCGAGTGTTTGGTACACCTCGGCGACCGCCTCCGCAGAGATGGCGTCCTGCCGGTAACGCTGCAAGTCAACGCCGATGCCCGGCATATACATCAAGTGGTCATCCGGCACAAACCGCCCCTTCCGCGCTGACGCTTCGTCTTCACGATTCATCACCACCAGGTAATCGGTCCACGCCCCCGCCAGCTTTTCCGTTGCATAGAAGAGCTGATTCTTGGGAAAGGTGCCATGCGGGTGAAAATGGAAGCCATGTGCCGTATAGATCACCTTTGTCTTTCCCTGGCGACGCAAGCCCTTCAACGCATACCGTGTCACCAGCGCAGCCACCGGGGTATGCACATGCACCAGGTCATACCCTTCCTCCGCGACGATGCGGCGCACCTTCTCCGGGGTTTCGCGAAAGTTCATGGGGTCCAGCGGCGAGCGAGACCAGTTCACCTCCCAGACGTGGTTAAACGGCTCCGCGCACTCAGGAAATGCGGCAATATCGCTGGTCAACGCATCAACTTGCCAGCCTTTCTCGCGAAAATGCCAGGCAAAGGGCATCAGAAAATCCCGAAGAAAGCGGGAAATCGTGGAGACCATTAACAAACGTTTCATCGGTGCAAACCCTATCTCTGCTTACGAAGGGCTACCGGGGGAAGTATGCCATCGCCCGAGATGCATACGCATCACGGATCTACAATACGAGCGCGAATCGCGCAGGGGGGAACTCTACACGGTCTTAGAAACTGTTTTGAAAGTATCCGTAGCCGTCTCATGGGTCTTTTTCAGGCCTGGCG
>DASXVL010000179.1:0-6431 GCA_036504255.1 Armatimonadota bacterium
ACGATTTTGCAAGGAGAGGGTGATGATGGGCAGTGGCACCCCGAGTTCGATTCCTTCCAGCACTGTCCAACGTCCCTCACCGGAGTCGGCCACGTACGGGGCGATACCCGCCAGCGACGGGTTTTCTTTGAATGCGCTCGCAGCCAGGTCGAGCAGCCAGGAGCGCACCACGCTGCCTTCGCGCCACACCTCGGCGACCTGGTGCAGGTCGAGGTGGAATTCCTGCTTCTGCTGCAGCAAAGCAAAGCCTTCGGCGTAGGCTTGCATCATACCGTACTCGATACCATTGTGCACCATTTTCGTGAAGTGTCCCGCGCCGTGCGGCCCGACATGGCCCCAGCCACTACTCGGTGTGGGGGCGAGCGTTTCAAAGATGGGGCGCAAATATTCGATCACTTCCGTTTCGCCCCCGAGCATCAGGCTATAGCCTTCGGTGACGCCCCAGATACCGCCGCTCGTGCCGGCATCGACGAAACGTATGCCCCGCTCTGCCAACATCGCGGCATGCCGCATTGTGTCCTTATAAAAGTTATTGCCGCCATCGATGATGATATCACCGGGCGCAAAACGCTCGGCCAGTTCCGTAATAAAGGACGCGGTCACCTCGCCCGCGGGCATCATCACCCAGGCGATACGCGGCGGCGTGAGCAGGTCGGCGACCTCGTCGAGCGTCGTGGCCTCCTCGGCGCCTTCGCCCACCGCCGTCTTGCGCGGCCCCTCACTCCGATTGTAGGCGACGACCACATGCCCGCCACGCAACAGCCGGGTCACCATGTTGGCGCCCATCCGTCCTAAACCGACCATCGCTAACCGCATCGTTGCTCTCCTTTACCTATCGCGCGTCAGTCGTCGAATCCCCGCGCTACCGGAGACAATCACCTCGCTCGCCAGGCCGAGAAACAGTCCATGCTGAATGATGCCCGCGCGCGCTTGCAATTGTTCCGCCAGTGCCGCTGGGTCAGCCAACGGACCAAACGCGCAGTCGAAGATAAAATTACCGCCGTCGCTCACCCAGGGGCGCTGGTCAGCTTGCAGGCGTTGGCTCACGCGCGCGCCGAGCGCTTCAAGGTAGGCGTATTGGGAACGCCACCCGAACGGCAACACTTCGACCGGCACGGCGGACCGGGCTCCCAACACGTCGGTCATTTTTGACTCATCCACCACGATGATTTCGCGCCGGCTCGCCTGCGCCACGATCTTCTCCCGCAATAACGCGCCCCCCCCACCCTTGATGACGTCCAAATTCGGCGCGACTTCATCGGCGCCATCGATGGTGAGGTCGAGTTCCGGATGCTCTTCCAATGTCGTCAGCGGCAGCCCGAGCTGGCGCGCCTCCGCCTCCACCTTATTGGAACACGGAACACAGCACAGGTTCTGCAGCGCCCCCTGGTGCAGCAGCACGGCCAGCCGACGCAATGCGTAGATCGCGGTCGTGCCATGTCCCAGGCCGATCGACATGCCCGAGGCCACCGACTCCACGGCGCGTTCCGCCGCCTGTCGCTTATATTCCTCGGCAGTGTCACTCATCTTATCGCCTTCGCAGATCGTTGTCTATGTGTCACGCGGCATGACGTTGTTGCTCACCACCAAAGCGCCGACTTTTCTCCGCCAGGTTCTCCATGAGGTGATCATAGGATTGCGAGAACAGGGCGACGCCGTCTTCGGTCAGTTGCCGTGTGATCTGGTCGAGGTCAATACCCAATTGTGCTAAACGCGACAACTGGAACTCCGCTTGATCCACATGCTGATCGACACGCACGACGACCGAACCATGGTCTTGAAACGCGCGTATGGTTTCCAGCGGCATGGTATTCACCGTGTATGGCCCGATGAGTTGATCAACGTAGAGCGTATCGGAATAGCGCGGGTTCTTCGTGCCGGTACTCGCCCACAGCGGGCGCTGTAGTTGGGCGCCCTGCTCCGCCAGTCGTTGCCAGCGCGGGCTAGAGAACACGACGCGGAAACGCGCATAGGCCATCTTGGCGTTGGCGACGGCGATGCGGCCCAGCAACTCGGTCTTACCGATGGCGGAGAGTTGCTTGTCCACGGCGGTATCAATGCGGCTCACAAAGAACGACGCCACGGAAGCGACCGTGCGCAAATCCCCGTTGGCGGCCAGCAAACGCTCTAATCCGTTCAGGTACGCCTCTGCCACCGCGTCATATTGCGCCAGGGAGAACATGAGGGTGACGTTAATATTGATGCCCTCGCTGATGAGTTGTTCAATCGCCGGGATGCCCTCGGGCGTCGCGGGCACCTTGATGAAGATATTGGGCCGATTAAGGGTGGAAAACAACCGCCGCACTTCGGCGATTGTCCCCGACGTATCATGCGCCAGGTGGGGATTCACTTCCAGGCTCACGTAACCATCGGCGCCCCCGGTTGCCTGAAACAACGGGCGGAACATGTCCGCCGCGCGGGCGATATCAGCCAGAACCAGCCCCACGTACATGTTCTCCAGTGTCGTGCCGCTTTGCGCCATCTGGCGGATATCGGCATCATAATCGTCACTGCCGGAAATTGCCTTATCAAGAATCGTCGGGTTGGCGGTCACTCCGCGTACGCCTTGCCCGATCAACGACTGCAGTTCACCTGAATTGAGCATCGCGCGGCTCAAGGTATCGAGCCACACTGACTGTCCCAGCTCTGCCAGCTCGTGTAGTGTTGGCATGAAGATCCTCCTCACTACCATAGATCACCAAACGTTATTGCGTAGGGCGATATCAGTAATTATACTGATGCCCATCACCAATGTCTCCGTGCTGCCGTGACAATGCACCGTTTATGCGCCATCGAGTGCCGGTCGGCGACGCCGATGCGACTTGAGCCAATTCTGCACGGTGCGTGCAATGTTTAAGCGTGGCGATTCATTCCGAACCAGTAGATGATACGGCGTCAATGTTCCACCGAATTGCCGGAAAAACTGCCCCACGGTTTCCAACATCGACCCTTCAAAATCGAATGACGGCGCAACCTGCATGCCCATCTCCAGCAGGTGTTGCACAACGAACGTCCCGGCGTTGGACTGGCGATACTGCGGATCACCGCCGCCTAAGAGGTCATAAGCATACCGGTCGTCCCACACGATGGCGAAGGCGCTATGCACCTCTCCCGCACTATCGACCGCCGCGCAATTCGTCGCGCAACCGTGTTCCTGCGCCGCCCGATAGAGGCGCGTCCAGAACTCTCGAATATCTGCGGAACTATCCATGTGTTGGCGCGCCATGGACATACTGCTCATCTCCGCAACGATCTCCGGGGCCACGCCTTCGCGTATTGTCAAACCATGCACACGGGCGCGTTGCAGGCCGCTGCGCACCGCGCGGTGAATGGCGCTACCCCGCGGAAGATTTTCCGCTAAATTATCGATGCGATAGGTATAGCGCGTCGTTTCGCGAAACCCATGCCAATAAAACGGCAGACAATTCGTCAGGCTGGGATGAAAGGCCAGCGCGATATCCGGCCAGGGTGTCAGGGCTTTGGCCAAAGCCCGTAATATCTCTGCTTCCCCACTGCCACACGCTGCCGTTTTGCCGCCTAACGGCATGAGCAGCGGTCCCCAGTGTGGGGTTAACGCCGGTTGACGTAATCGCGGCACGCCCAGAGTGACACACGGCCAGATCGGGAGCGCGCCCATCAGCTGCTCTCCATCAAAACACCCCAGGTAGCGTACCCCCCCATGCGTTACAATATCGGCCCACCAACGTTGGGTAAAAATCGAACGTTGTGGCGACACCTCCTCAAGGGTATCCCACAGTTTCATTTCTTCATCAGCCAATTCCCGAACCATCAGCTTCATGCATAGGTCTCCTTGCCCAACCAGGTAATCGCTATCATAAGTATTTCGTCGGAGTTGTATTCGCAACACAATCCGTGTATAAGAGTGTCGCAGTGTTGCAGGCTGCCTAACAGTCGCGGTTGTGCCGGGGTGGATACATGGGCTGAAAACGCATACACATGACGATGCCTTTCCTGCTGTTTGTGAAAGACGGCTCGGATGCACGGAGCAGAGACGAGACGCATAAACAGACATTTCGGGCTACCGTGCTCTCGGCAAGACTTGGCATGTGGCAAATACCACCAAACGGAGTTGTGGCGTTTGCTGGCACGGGGCCGTTTCGCGATATAAAGACCTTGCGCTTACCGTCCCATGAGCGACATGGCGACTTCCACCACGTGTTCAGGTGTGAAGCCGAATTTTTCGTAATTGACCGGGCCGGGGGCGCTGGAGCCGAAGTGGTCGATGCCGAGGGCGATGCCATCCGGCCCCACGTAACGCTCCCAGCCCATGGGGGTGGCCGCTTCGATGGAGATGCGCGCGCGGACCTGGGGGGGGAGTACGCTGTCGCGATAGTCGGTCGGCTGTTTATCAAACAGCGCCCAGCAGGGTAGCGAGACCACACGCACATTCATGCCATCCCCGGCAAGGCGTTCTCCCGCCGCTAGCGCCAGGGACACCTCGGAACCGGTGGCGATCAGCATGATCTGCGGGATGCCGTCCGCCGATTGCCAGAGCACATACCCGCCGCGCTGCAAGCCATTGGCCGGCGCGTGCGTCGTGCGATCGATGACCGGCAAATTTTGTCGCGTCAACACCAGCCCGGTCGGTCCGGTTGTATTCAGCAGTGCGGCCTTCCAGGCTTCGACCGTCTCCGTGGCGTCCGCCGGGCGGATGAGCGTGTAGTTCGGCACGGAGCGCAACCCGAGCAACTGCTCGATGGGCTGGTGCGTCGGGCCATCTTCACCCAGGGCGATGCTATCGTGCGTGAAGACGTGCACGACGCGAATGCCCATCAGCGCGGCCAGGCGCATGGGCGGGCGCATATAGTCGGAAAAGATGAGGAAGGTGGCAGTGTAGGGAATGACCCCGCCGTAACGCGCCATGCCGTTGGCGATGGATCCCATGGCATGCTCGCGCACGCCAAAATGCATATTGCGCCCGCAGGGTTCCTCCACGCTGAAATCTCCGCCATCGTCGATGAGCGTTTTTGTGCTCGGCGCAAGATCTCCTGCCCCACCCATCAAGGCAGGAATATTTTTCGCCAGCGCGTTAATGACTTTCCCCGAGGCGCTGCGCGTGGCCACGGCTTTGCTCCCCGCCGGGAACAGCTCGGCCAATCCGTGATCCCAGCCTGCCGGTAACTCCCCACGCAGCTGCGCATTGAACTGGATGGCGAGCTCGGGATAGTCCTTCGCATAGCCCTCCATCTGCTGCTGCCATGCCCGCTCGGCCGACTCTCCACGTTCAACAGCCTGACGCATATGCTGCAACACTTCGTCGGGAACATAAAATGTCGGTTCCAGCGGCCAGCCCAGGTTATGTTTCGCGGCCGTCGCCCCCTCGGCCCCGAGCGGTTCACCGTGGACTTTGCCGGTGGCTTGTTCGGGGCTGCCATAACCAATGGTGGTGCGGCAAATAATGAGCGACGGGCGCGCCGTCTCAATCTGCGCCTGCCCGATGGCGGCATCGACCTCTATGGTATTCATGCCATCGATAGGCCCGATCACCTGCCAACCGTAGGCCGTGAAGCGCGCGCCGACATTCTCGCGAAACGCGGCGTCGGTACTGCCTTCAATGGATATTTCATTGTCATCATAAAAGACGATGAGGTTGCCCAACTGCAACGTGCCGGCCAGACTGGCGGCTTCACTGGAAACGCCTTCCTCCATGTCGCCATCCGAGGCGAGCACATAGATGAAGTGCTCCACCACCGCATAGTTCGGTCGATTGAAGTGACACGCCATGGACCGCGCGGCGACCGCCATGCCCACGCTATTGCCGAACCCTTGCCCCAGCGGCCCGGTCGTCACCTCAACCCCGGGCGTATGGCCGAATTCCGGATGCCCCGGCGTGCGGCTACCCCACTGCCGGAACTGCTTGATATCGTCGAGCGTCAGATCATAACCCGTCAGATACAACAAGGCATAGAGCAGCATAGAGGCGTGCCCGGCGGAGAGGATAAAGCGATCGCGGTTCGGCCACTGCGGGTCATGTGGGTTGTACTTCATGAAGCGGTCCCACAACGTATACGCCAGCGCCGCCGTCCCCATCGGCGTACCGGGGTGTCCGGATTTGGCCTGTTCCACCGCATCGACGGCCAGGAAGCGAATGGCATTAATGCAGAGCTCATCCAAGTGAGCATCATAGGTTTTCACGCGGCGTGACCCTCCCCGTGCATAGATAAACGCACACAGCTTACCGCGATCACTGCCCCGAGCGAGCAAGAGAAGCAGCACAAATGCGTATGCCGTATGAGAATCTACAAGTAAGGGGGTTACATAAGGGCTATGACTGCTGGACGTGTTCTGATGCGACGGTGGAGCGACAACACCGGTTGGAAGTCCCGAACCTGATGTGCCGGTTGCGCGAGGGAAGAAAACGCGGATGCTCTGCAGAGGCGATGAGGCTACAGCACTGTTTGGAAGGGTTC
>DASXVL010000180.1:0-5512 GCA_036504255.1 Armatimonadota bacterium
CGCACGCCAGGCGATGTGCGTCAGCACGCCCCCGACCATTGATGGCAAACTGGACGACTGGCGCGCGGTGCCGCCCGTCACCTACACCATCCCCGGCCTGACCACCAAGACGCGCGTGGCGTGGGATGCGACCAATCTCTATCTGGCGGTCGAAGTGCAGGGGGCATTCCGTCCCAACCGCCCGGACTCCATTCCGAACTTCTGGGCGCAGGACGCCATCGAAGTCTTTCTCGACCTCGGCAACCAGAAGTCGCTGCTTTACGACGCGGATGATATGCAGCTCTTCTTCTGCCCGCTTGCGGTCACCGGCGACGCCGCGCTGGGCGGCAAGGCAATTCGGCAACGGCAAGGCGATCTCATGAACATCGTCGCTGTCGTGGCGGACCCGGACATGCGTACCGTGAGCACGATTACGGAGACGGGCTACACCCAGGAAGGCGTCATTCCCTGGCGCACGCTCTCTCCGACTTTCCGCCCGCAGCCCGGCGTACAACTCGGCTGCGACGTGGCGATCGACCATGCGAAAAATAAAGATGGGCTATCGCTCTCGACCTCGATCTTCGGCCTGACCAACAAGCCGTTCGGACAGCCGAACCGCTGGGGCACGCTCACGCTGCTCGCGCCCGGCGTCACGCCGGTCACCCCCAAGCTCATTGTGCCGCCTGCGCCGGAGGCAGCCGCTGCCCCGGACACCACGATCCGCTTCTCGCGCACGCAGACCGACGGCTGGCTCTTACCCGCCAAGCCGGTCCTCTCCGAGAAAGGCTTGCGCCTGGCGAACGGGGGGGGGGGGACCAATCTACTGCTGAAGGCGCCGATTCCCGCTCCGCTCACCGACGCCGGGGTCACCACGCGCTTCACCATCGCGGGGTTTGAAAAAGCCCCGGGGAATGTGGAGGCCAATCAAACGCCCTTCCGCACGGACCTGCGCGCGTATTGGACACCCAAACTGCCGGAGGGCTACATCGAGCCCTACGGCATGAGCGACTGTCTGACGCTCCGCGTCGAGTACCGCGACGAGCAGACATCTTTTGAGCTCTATAAGAAGGTCGGCGTCGCGCAGGGAGGCTGGGGTCCCTTACTGTGGAGCGGATCCATGGTGACCAATGCCTACCCTATCACCGTCACCTTCTGGGTGAACAAGACTGACTACCAGATCAGCGTGAGCACACCGGTGGAGACGCGGCACGGCTCGCGCTCCGGCCAACATGGCCTGCCCGTTGAGCTGTGGGCGCAGCCCGTGCGCTTCGGCCTGAAATCGGTCTACGGCACCCAACCGGCGGATCTCATCATCGACACGGTCGAGATCAAAGCGGGGAAATAATTCGGCGCCCGTAGTATGAGCCCCATCCCATCCCTTGCGACAGCGTGGGAAGGGATGGGGCTCATACGTGCATGGCGCATGCCATTTGTTGCTGTGGAGGTGCTATAAATATTTTACAATTACCTTATGGAGTCGCTCGGCATAGCGACGTATCGCAGTACAAGAAACCGATGTCTCCACTGGAATGCTATATGAATTCCAACATACTTCTGCTGGAATTAGCGGATAAAGCATCTATAAAATATTTACAAAACCATCTTGACAGACTCAATCGGCGCGCTATACTAGAGCGATGAAGCGAGGGATAACCCAGGTGCCCAGCGCACACGAGGCAGGCACCGCGGTCTCGCAGGCGCGCTCCGGCAACGCGCAAGCGCATTCTCCCTGTGGGCTAGACACGTGACTATGCCCGTTCGCCTGTCGTTGAAAATGTTGCCTTGCGCAGATTGTTGATACATATACGAATGGTGCGTTGTCATGCACTCTGCCTTGTTGCATATGTCAGCGTTTGGCGTCTCGCATATAGCGTATAGGGGACGATGGCACGCGGATTCCCAGACGCTAGACGCCATACGCTAAACGCTTGCTCACATCACGTGACAGGCGGCACGACATCACACAATGTGAAATAATGGAGATGAATGGTATGAAGATGCATCGTTCCACGCATCGGTCACAGGGCTTCACCTTGATCGAACTCCTCGTCGTGATCGCCATCATTGCGATACTTGCCGCCATTTTATTCCCCGTTTTCGGCAAAGCGCGCGAAAAGGCACGGCAGGCCAAGTGTACCAGCAACCAGAAACAGATTGCCTTAGCGGTGGCCATGTACACTCAGGAAAATGAAGAGAAGTTGCCGCCGGTCACCGGCTGGCTCACCAGCATCAACGTGCCGGACAAGATGTTCGATTGCCCGACCTCGGAAAACCGCGGCAACGTCTCCAAGCCGGACTACGGCTACAACGCGACGTTAGACAACATGGCGCTGGGCGAGATCGGTAGCCCGTCATCGCTGATGCTGCTCGCCGACGGCGGCACGGCCAGTACGGCGACGGCGCCGTTCAAGCCCTTTGCCATTTACCGCATCAGCGATCTGAATCGGTGTCATGATAGCGCCGCTATCACCGCGTACGTCGATGGGCATGTCGATATCGACAAAGCCCGCTGGCAGTTGCCGGTTACGACAGGACTTCAATGCTGGATTCGCGGAGATCTCGGCGTGGTGGCCGATGCCACCACGGGCAAGGTTGCCACCTGGTGTGACCAATCCGGCAATGCGCGCGACCTGGCCGCGCCTGCGGTCGCCAACCAACCGACCTGGACGGGGTGCGGTCTGGTCTCCAGTATGGCGGGGGTCCATTTTACGGGCTATGGCTTCGGCGCTCCGACCGTGCTGACGGGGCTGCGCTATATCTTTCCCACGCCATACACCGCAACCGGGGGCGTGAGCATGATTGGCGTGGCCATACCGACGAATGCCAGCGCGGGCCTTGGCGGCCGCATCATTTCGCTGGGCGAAGTCGGCAACGCGGAGAGCGCGTTTGCCAACTGTGGGCAAACCAATAAAAATCTGGCCTATATCGGCGCGACGCCGGCGAATCCCATCGGCGTCATCGGCACAGGTTCCATCTTTACCGGGACGGGTATTCAGGGCTGGGCCGGCGGCGTTGGCTGCCTCTCCGGCGACGTCATGGAAGTGCTGCTCTTCAGTCCGGCCTTATCAAGCGCCGACGCGACGACCGTACAAACCTACCTGCGTAAGAAATACTCAATTATGCTCCCGTAGCGTTTCAGACGAACGCACTGCAGAACAACGCATATTCGGTTTTGAAAAGGATTGGTCCAATGAGCAAAGTCATCACGTGTATTTTCAGTTTCCTGCTGTGTAGTGTACTTATAGTGGGTTCGTGCGCCCACGCTGCCGACGTGGTGCGCGTGGACCCCACTACGCAGCGCGTCGTGAATGGCTATGGCGAGGTACAGCGCATCTTTGGCGTCACTGCCAATGGGAGCAGCCAGGATCAAGCGATCGAAGAGATTCGTGCGCTGCATTTAAACGGCACGCGCGCCTTCCTCTGGCCGTTGTATGGGTGGAAAGCGCCAGGATTCACGAACGCCCCGCTCACCGAGTGGGCGGCCGGGCAGGGTGGCGGCAAAGGGGTGCCAAAACAGGAAGCTTTGGCGCAGTGGAAGGCCTTCTACGCGCAGGATTTCGATGCGCTATTCACACGCTGGTGGGATGAAGCCTTCCCGCGCAGCTCTCAGCCGTACCAAATGGAACTCTGCAAAAAGTGGGGCGTGACGGACGGGATTATCCTGCAACCCCATGTCATCGATGGGGCGGCAGATCAAAATCCGGAGGGGCTCAACCATTTCACCGATGCGTACTTGAAGCAGATTACGCAGCGCTTCCCCGAGTTGCATATCCAATTTTTCCAACTGACCAACGAACCGAATTATCCCACGTGGAGCGGGCAGTTTGCGTCCGGCACGGAGAGCGTGCAGACCTGGCTGCGCGTCTTCAATCGGCTGGATACGCACTTGCGCGCCACCCATTCCCCGACCACATTGCTCGGACCGTGCCTGGCCAGCAGCGAATTCTTCTCCTGGGGTGGCTGGAGCACCTGGACCGTACCGGTGCTCGCCGGCGTCCAGGAGCCGATGCGCTATTTCAACTACCACCTCTATGATCAAGGGGCCTATACCAACCTGGCGTGGATGGAAATGCTGCAGGCGAAAGCCGAAGCGCTGGGCCGCCCACGTCCGCAGGGTATCACCACCGAGATGCAATATGACCTGTGGCATGAAAATGATCAGCAGCAGCGGTGTCGATGGTGGTCCGAGCAGCTCTTTACCGCCCTGGCGCATCCAGATAAATACTACAATTTCAGCTATTTCCTCATCGCCTATGCCAATGGTTTTAATAAGACGAATATGTTCGCGAACAGTGACGGCAAGTACGCCCCGCGTGATCCGTACTGGGTGTATTGGACGCTGGCGAACACGCGCGGCAAGGCGCTGGAAATCTCGTCACCGCACAACGCTGCCGTCCGTCTCTTCGCCTGCACGCCCAATGCGCAGCAGGTGGTGGTGAGCGTCTTCAATAGCGGCGAGACCCCGGCCACGCTCACGCTCGATCCCGGCTTGTCCACAGGCACGAAGGTGACCGCGGTCACCCGTCGCCTTGCCGAGTACCAAGGGGAGACTATGCGCCACGAGCAACTGACGTTGCCGGCGAGCGCCACCCCGGTGGAGGTGACGCTCGCCCCCGGTGGCGTGAGCAGCCTGACCTGGCAGTTGGCCGGCGGCACGGTGGCCCCGACACGCACGGCGCAGACGCAGGAGTTTTACGCGCGCACCGTGGCGCAGCCGTTCGCCAAAGATCTTACCGTGCCGCTGGCCGTCCCCCGGTTGCCGGGCACGGCGGACGTCGTGTCGCTACGCGTCGCCGTCAGTTCGGACGACCTGCTCAACGCGCGCGGCCTGACGGTGGTGTTCAACGGCCACGCCACGCCGGTCTATTGGAACGAAGCGCCGCGGCAGACGGATACCGAAGCACGCACGAGCTGGTGGCTGGACGTGCCGCTGCGTCGGGAGTGGGTGACGCGGGAGAACACCGTGGTCTTCGCCAAGCCCGACACGGATTACCGCCTCATGTTCGCCTCGCTCGTCTATCAGGGCTATGCCGATGCTGCGACGGCGGGACGTGAGGAAGCCCAGGCGCTGGCGGTGCGCGAACACGGCATCTCCGCCTCGCTGAAACCGGTGCCCCCGCTCATCGAGCAGGGCAGCGCACCGTTCGAACTGTTGCTCAATAACGCCCAGGCGACCCCGGTGAGCTATCGCATACAGACGACTCTACCGTCGGGACTCTCCGCCGCCGACGTACTCGCCACGCAAACGGTCACCGTGCCGGCGCACGCCAGCCGCACGCTGCGCGGCACATTGCATGCGGGCGCCGCGCCGCTGCTGCAGGAAGGGATGCTGCGCGTGCAGGTGGGGCTCGACGGCGCGGTGCGCGAACTCACTGCGCCGGTGGCCATCTATCCCGCACGCCAGGCGATGTGCGTCAGCACGCCCCCGACCATTGATGGCAAACTGGACGACTGGCGCGCGGTGCCGCCCGTCACCTACACCATCCCCGGCCTGACCACCAAGACGCGCGTGGCGTGGGATGCGACCAATCTC
>DASXVL010000181.1:0-2603 GCA_036504255.1 Armatimonadota bacterium
AGGCGTTGTGCGAAGTGGCGGGCGCGTCGGTCAAGATGAACCCGGTGCTCGGCAGCGCCAGCGTGACTCGGCGTGGCGGTACCAACCCCGCCGTCTTTGTGCCCTTCGAGACACAGGCGACCGTCGCCGGTAAGCCCGTCCCCCTGCCCCTGGCGCCGTTTGCCGCGCATGGGGTCGTCTATGTGCCGGTGCTGCCGCTACTGTCCGCCTGGAACGGCACGGCCGCGCTGGACAAGGACCTCGGGGTGATGACCCTCACCCTGCCCGGACGCAACGCCGATCAGCCCACCGTCCTCGCGCTGCCCTTCAGCTATCAAGCGGGCATGCCCATGCAGTACACCGATACCGACACGGAGCTCTATGTCGTCAACCTGGACGGCAGCAATCAGCGCCGGCTCACCTTTAACACGGGCGATGACGCGCTGCCCGCCTTTTCGCCCGATGGCCGCAAGATCGTGTTTACCCGCAACGGTACGCTCATCGCGCGCCCGCTCTATGGCCGCCAGGAAACCGAGTTGCCGCGCCCCGATGTCACCGACCCGGATCTGGCTACCTCGCTCTATTACCCGTTGGGCTTTGCCGCGGGCGGCGCGGAGATCATCTTTGTGCGCAATCCCCCACGGTCCAACGCCAAGACGTCGGAGATCTTTAGCACGCGCGTTGACGACACGGGCGCGGTGAAGTCGCTTGGCAAGGGCAACCTTGCCAGCGTGAGCCCGAACGGCAAATACATCGCCTTCATCTCGCGCGGCGACACGCCGGGGCATATGAAGGTGAACGTAATGAACGCCGACGGCAGCAACTTGCGCGTCATCGACGCCGCGGGTGGCTGGCGCATGTCGCCGTTGTTCAGCCCGGACAGCACGAAACTGCTCTACAACCATGCCGACCTGACCCCGGACGGCAAGCCGCGCATGTCGTTGGCCCTCTGCCCGCTGGCGGGCGACCCGGCCCCGCTCATCCTCACCCCCGCCGACCAGCAGGATATGGATGAACTGGACGCGCGCTTCAGCCCCGACGGCACGCAGATCGTCTTCATGCGTGACAAAGCCGGCATCTGGCTCACCAGCGCCGACGGCAAAACCCGCCGCCAACTCGTCGAGTCTGCCAAAGGCCTGCCCGCCTTCACCCCTGACGGCGCCGGCATCATCTATTACGGCGATAACAGCCTCATGCAGGTTGGGCTGGACGGCCAGAATGCCGACGCGCTCACCAAGCGCATCGCCCCGACCAGCTTCGCCATCGTACCCGGTAACCAACAACTCCTCATTCTCGCCGTCCCCATGCCGTAGGGACGGCGAGCGCGGAGGATACTCCCAGTACATGTCTCACGCGGTCCGCCGGCGAGAATCCCCACGAGTGGTTAGGGCTCGACGATGCGCTGCGGCAGCGGTGGGTCCTTAGCACAGCTTGGTAATCAGTCGCGGGGCATTCCTTATAGTGCTTTCTTATGTGCCAACTGTCAGGCTGTTGTTTGCTGCTGGGGATAGCCGGGCTATCCCAGGGCCGGACACAACAGCCCGATTTGTTGGCGTATGCGTCCCGAACCAGGTTGTGCCGATTGTTTTATGACAGCAACCGAGCCCCCCTTACGCCAAGGTCACCTCCGCCCCGCTGTCGATGGAGCGGCGGGCGGCGTCGAGGATGCGCATGACGGCGTCCATGTCGGCGAGCGGGATGGGGCGCGTTCCGGTGCGCGCCATCTCCGCGAAGGCGTCGAGGGTGGCGTGGTCGCCGGCTTTGGTGTAGTAGGCGGGGGAAACGCCGAAATTGCCGCCGCGGTAGACTTTCACGTCGGTCTCATCGAAAAAGGTTTCCAGCGCGGCGTCAGAGCCGTGCACGCTGAAGTGGCCGACGGTGGGGACGGGCTTGCCCTGCCCGTAGTGGTACGCGCCGGAGACTTTGCCGATGGCGATGGCGCCGTTGGCGTATTGCAGCAGCATGACCGCCGTGTCTTCGGAATCGACATCCGGCAGCACGTTCTTTGCGGCGTAGCACTGCACGCGCCGCACCTCTGTGCCCAGCGCGCGCACGATGGGATCAACTACGTGCACGCCGTAGTTGACGACCAGCCCGCCGCTCGTCTCCTTGCGGTCCTGCCAGTAACCGGGGGTGGTGCCGTGCGGCTCGTAGCACTCGGCGAAGAGCACCGTGCCCACGCGCCCCGCACTGATCTGCTCAAACAGCGCGTTGTAATTCTCCGAGAAACGGCGCACCGAGCAGGACATCATCGGGGCGTCGTACTCTTCCACCAGGTTGAGGATCTGCCGCGCCTGCGCATAGTCGGTGGCGAGCGGCTTGTCGATGAAGAGGGGAATGCGGTTGGTAATGAATGGGCGGCAATCTTCCACATGCCGGTTGGTTTGGCTCGCGCAAAACACCGCGCCGACCCCACCGGCGAGCATCGCCTCGGCGTCCGGCACTACCGTCAAATCGGGCCATTTGGCCAGCAACGTATCGCGCCGCGTCACTTCCTCCGCCTGCGTCTCGTCGATGACCAGAAAGGTGGGCACAAAGCCGCGCGTCGCCAAATAATCGGCAAACCCCAGCGGATGCCCCAGCGCCAGGCCGAAGAGGCCAAGTTTGATCGTCTGCATGGTTCT
>DASXVL010000182.1:0-20463 GCA_036504255.1 Armatimonadota bacterium
TCCCGAGGCTCCTCAAGTCTACCGCAAACCGCCCGCCGCGACCACCAGTTTCGTGTGCGGTGGAAGGCGCGCGCAGCGCTCCCTCCGAGCTGTCTGGAACAGGGCCATAGCCCGGCTATCCCCGGCCGGAAACAACAGCCTGGATGGGATTACTTACAAGGCGCAGAGCCAAGTAACGATACACCGCTGTGAGCGGTACACAAAATCACGCCTCCGGCTCTGCCGGCGGTCCATGACTTACTTCGCCAACTGCCCGAGCAGCCATGCCATATTTTGCCCGAGGGTATGCATGGTGCGCAGGCCTTCCTCGTCGTGTTGCACGTCGCCCACCCCACGGCCGATGCCGATGTTCCAGTAAGAGGAGCCAGGGATGATGCACTCGTTGATGGTAAAGAAGTGGTTGATGCTGTCAAAGGTGTGCAGTGCTCCGGCACGGCGCACGGCCACCACCGCTGCGCCCACCTTGCGGCGTAACTGGTTGCCGTTAGCGCGCGTGACGAAGCCCGCGCGGTCGATGAGCGCCTTCATCTCGCTGGTGAGATCGGCAAAGTAGGTCGGCGAGGCGAGTATGATGCCGTCCGCCTCCACCATCTTCGCGATCCACGCGTTCATGTCATCGCTGGTAATCACGCACGTGCCATCGAGCCGCACGCCGCACTGCCCGCAGGCGGTGCAGCCATGCGGATGCGACCCAGCCATTTCCACCAATTCCGTTTCGATCCCTGCCTGTTGCAGGTCTTCGAAGACTGCCTGAATCAACTGCGATGTATTGCCGCCCTTGCGCGGGCTGCCGTTAAAGGCCACGACTTTCATTTGATCACCTCACTGTGCGCAGATGCGCTCTGCTATTCTATTTCAGCCCCGACCTCGTTGATCCTTCCGCCACACCGCAACGCGTCATGGCGTATCCGCCGTCTTCAGGTACCGCGCGCGCAGTTTCTCGGCATAGGGTTTCAGGTTCCAGATACTCCTGTTGTCCAGCGCGGTGGCATAGTTGGTGATGTCGGCTTTGAGTTTCGCATCGTTGCCGGTGGCGGCGACGCATTTGTCCAGTACGGTTAGGGACAGGTTGAAGATGGCGTCGAGCAGTTCCGGGTTGCCGGCGGCGAGCATGGCTTTCTGCAAGCCCTCAGTCACGAAGGGATTGCTGTTTTTGCAGGCGAGGTCATTTTGAAATGCCTGCTCCACGGCGGCCTGCATGGGGGTGAGGTAGGCCAATTGCACTTTGCGCGCGGGCGGCGGGGTATCGGTAAGGCGCAGCGCGCCGGGCTGGGGATCCAGGTAGGAGATGGCCAGGGTGAAGTGTACGCCGAGGTTTTTCAGTTCCTGCTGCACCTCGGCACGGTCTGTGCTCGCGGCGATGCGCTCGGCCTTCAGCGTCAGGTATGTCGTGTTCGGTGGCTCCGGGGTCATCATCTCGGTACGGTTCTTGCCCTGTCGCCGGTCATAGGCCACCAGGGCCTTCACCACGTCAGCAATCGCTTCCTCGCTCTCGCCACGGCGTGGGGAGGTGAGTTTTACCGCCACGCCAGGCTTGACGCCGACGCTGTGAAAGGTGCCGGGCCGTGGGACTTCCAGATACTCGACCGATTGCACCAGGATGTCGTTCGCCGCTGGGCCCATCTGCGCGAACATGTAGACCACGGCGGCGGGGAAGCGCAACGATGGACTGCCTGCATCCAGACGCAGGCACGTGACCGGATCGCTGGTGAGCATCTTCGTCATGCTGGCGGCCATGGTGGCGTAGCAGGCCGGTTGTGTGGCGAGGGGGCGACCGGCGGGCAGCGGCAGGGTGATGGCGCCGGCGATACGGCCCATTTCGCCGCCGAACCAATGCAGCAGGTACATGCGCTCTTTGCCCGTGGGCAGGCGTAAGAGTTCATCGGTCAACGGCGCGGTGGCGGCCACGGCGAGGTCGGGGTCGGCGTCCCACAGGCCGCTCCAGGCGGCGAGGCGGCGCACGAGTGGTGCGGTGGCGTCGTTCAGTACCATGCGGTAGATGGCGCTGGCGGCGAGGTAATCCTTGGCCGCGAGATACCCTTCGGCGGCCACGAGTTTATCCGGGCTTTGCTGAAAGGCCGCCAGCGAGATGCCCTCTCCCTTGATACCACCGCGAGCGACTTCGGCGAAGTAGCCCTGGCGCAGGAAGCGCGCATGATGCGCCTGCAGGTGATCCAGCGCGAACTGGAACAATTCGGCCTTCTCCGGCGGGGAACAGCGGAGTCCATAGATGATCCCCTGCACCAAACGGTGCTGCAGCACGGTATCATCGGGGCGTTCGGTAATCAACCAGCGCAGCAGGCGCAGCGCCGCCGGCTTGTTGCTCGCCACGTCGTGTTCGACCACCGCATACGTCAACTGCCCGGTGTCTTTGGCAAACCAGGTGAGGAAGTCAAAATACTGGTCCTCCGTGAGGTGCGCGTCAGCCGGTTGCTCGAAATAGAGCCCGATGGCGATTTGCACGAGCGAGAAGCGATTGAGATTCCCCGGCGGGTAGCGGCTGAGCATGAAGTCATCCACCGGCTTGCGCTTGTCAGCCGGGAGACTGATCCAGGCGATGATGCGCTTTTTTGCCAGATCGCGATTGAGCGCCCCCAGGGTGTTCGCCGCCAGCGTGAACCCGGCGTCACTAAGGAGCTTGATGCTCTTATCGAATTCCGTGATCGGCGGAAATTCCATCCCCCGTGTGGTATAGATCTCCACCGCCGCCGCGGTGTCACCATCGGCGAGCAGCTTCTGCATGCACGCAAAATAAAACTTGCTACTCTGGTCGTTCGCCACCAACGCCCGCAGCCGGTCAGCCTCCGGCGACTGCCATCCATGCGACTGCTCCAGCGCAATCGACACGGCGACGAGGCGGGAAAACGGCAGCGGTTTGAGCTTCTTGCCCTCAGCGGGAGTTTGGTCGGTGATGGCCTGTTGAATGACGTCAGCGGGCGCTGTCGCGGCAGATTGCTGCGATATAACGGGTAAAGTTATAACACATAGGGATATCAACAATAGCGGAATTAACACCGTAGTTACATGAATAGACTGAAGCGTAATCGCTGTAATATTGTTCACGACATACCCTCTATTAATATGTGCTAAATAACAACTCGAATTTACGATTGCTCATTCTCTCGAGAAACTTTATTAAGTGTTTTCCATTATCAGAATACATGACCGATTCCAAGAAGGTGTCTATTTCGATCGGCATGCCAGGCCCTGAGAGGACGAGTTGGAAAGCAAATGTCCCTTGTTCGCCATCAAATGTAATGTTTGGAATGTTTGATTCGCCAAGCTCAAGACCAAAATCAGTAACAGCATAGTCCCCAGAGATGTTACTAAAAATAGTACTATTATCAATAAAATTCATTGCATATCTATTAAATAGAGATGAAAATCTGAATGCTTTGCAGTTAGCAGTGCACCGAATATTGTTATACAACTTCATCACCTTATCAACATTGATATCTGATTCTTCAAAGAATGGGTTACATTCATTAAGTTCATCATTCCAATCCAATCCTTTATTATACGCTGAGAATAGTGTAATAGTATTTGTACTTGAATATTCAAAAATATTAAGAATATCATCATTGCTTGGTAACCAGTTTTCATCTGCTTTTGAGACGAAATGAAGGCAAGAATACAAACTCATTAGTTCAAACCTCTTTCAGCATATACGGATTGTGTGGATCATGCCTGTCTTTCTTTCGCGCACTGCCGCAAACGACATGGCTAGCCGACCAAGCACACTGAAGCACGCTGAAGCACGCTCCGAATTCTTGGTAGCCTGGTTGGCCAGACTTGAGCAGGTACCACCCTCGTCAGGTGGTGGCGCGAGATCACATAACCCGTACATAACAAACGATTAATTAACTCTGTGTAAACTTCCGGCTTTGCCGGAGAGACTCCCAGAGTTTGATAGTTGCGGGAGTTATTCAGACTCTCTCTTCGTGCAACGTCATAGTACACGAAAGGAAATATAGGGATGTCCAATTCATTGCCATCGATAGTTGGGAGGTCCCGTCTATATCGACTGATATTCGACATATAGATAGTATACGGCATGTCAGAACGAACCGGAATTTCCTCCTCTGGAAGCACATTAATTGGTCCAGAACACCACTTTGAGCGGTTCACATTATCAAGCCTCAGGCAGAAAATTATCGTCGCTCAAAACTAATACGAAATGTGTTTGACTAGATCCTCGTTATCTTAATTCGCTAGCAGCCTGCGGGGAACTGCCATACAAAAGGTTTAGTACCATCGGCAATAAAAGCCAAAACTGACCAATATGGCATCAAATCGGGCTATTTCGGTTGTGAATAGGCCTTTAGGCACGTAAAATACCGATTTTTCAACACGTTCAAAGCCCTTGCAACGGCTCCCCGCAGGCTGCTAGACGTGTTACGGAACCTGGGCTATTGCCCATTAACACAAACTCGGTCAATCAGTAGGTTGTCCATAAGCAGATGTCACGGCGGATCTAGTCAGTCACATTTCGTATAAGCCACAAATATAACCAACAAAAGCTAGCTCAAACATCACTAAGCTGTAGGCTTATAGATGAGTAACAAAAAAATGTTCAGGCATTAAGGATGAATTACCAATTTTGCGCCAAATTGACTAGCCCTATATAATTTGCAGCTAATGTAATCTCATTATTGTCGATATACTTTTGCAATAAAGACATTATAGCGACATGAAGCCCAATTCGACAATTGGTATCCTCTGGATTTTGTTTTACTTCGCTAATACAGATTTTAAGTTCATTCCATTCAGAAGCTGTACTATCATCATCGGATATAGCTTTATAAAATTTCCAGAGCGAATTTGCGGCACTTAGTCCGCCGACTACGTATGAAAATATCTTCATTTTATTTGAGTATTTTACATTATCATCTACCGCAAAAGTCGGGAAATTATATCTGTATCCTGGTGCTACTCTAAACCGTTGTGTATTCGGAAGGACAAGCTGATACCGTGCTCTTTGCGCTCTATATACAGTTCCACCTACTGATGATTTAACTTCAAATGCAGCCTCGATCTTAGTCTCTTCTAGGCGGCTACCCACCGTAGGTACATAGCCATCTTTACACTTAATAGCATCGATTTCTATAAGAGTGTTTGAAGTGTAATTCGGGTCAATTTTCTGAATAATCTTCGTATTTGGATCAACAAAAATATTACAGTATATCCCAGAGTTACCGTGCAATCTTTGAAAAATTCTTTTTGAGAATTCTTTACCGAATGCTCCCTTGTCATTTGCATTATAACCAGCGTCAATATGATTCCAGTTTGCATTTTTCATTGCTACTGCAATTTCGGTAACCTGTGCTTCAAACCAAGCTGGCCAAGTACTAACTTCAAACGGTAACATTTTATTACTGGCAAGCATGTTTGTTTTGAGGTGATCTCTCCGATCAGCAATCCAACAGTTATCCTGTCCAATATAGACAGTGCGAAAACAATAAAAATCTTCAGCTTTTTCACTACAACTATCTGCCGTACCCCCGTACGTCTGCCCATAATTTTGCCAATCAAGGTCAATGGTCCTCTTTTCCTCTAGCTCATCATCAAGCACCACAACCTTCAACTCACTCGGATCTTCGGCATTCGGATAATACCCTGTGCTATCCTCGTTCGCGATATCATTCACGGAGTACGTATAGTTCAGCGTGCTGCCCGAGCCATCTACATTGTCCACCGCCTCAATGGTATGCGAGCCGATACTTAGGCAGGACGGCCACTTATACGAGAACCAGTCCACGAAATTCCCAGTGGCATCTGTTTCGATCACATCGACATCATAGGTATAGGTGCCCCAATCGGCCACATCGCATTCCTCTTCCGAAAGGGTGGCATCGGCATTGACCTCCCCCCGGTGCCCTTGCCAGGTGAAGTTCACCGTCTTCGGCCCTGTATCTTCGTTGTTGATCACCGCATCCGACTGGCTGTAGACATCGTTTATATCCAGGTGCTCACGCGGCGCGGTACTGGCGGTGGGAGATTCGGGGACAGACTACTCAATTGGCAAGCTCCGCCCTTGCGCATCACCAGAGCCATCTTCGGATTTCGTCCCCGCTTGCCGGGCGTGCCCGGTTGGCCCAGCAGAGCTTGCTGTTGAATGCGAAAGTTAGTAGAGCTGCAAGGTGAAATGATGCGGCAACGCCGGAACGACAATCCGCGTAAGGCGTGCCATGCCGCGAGTATGCCAGCGGATGGCAGGGTTGTCAAAGTATTAAGTAGTCTGCCCATGAATTCCTGGTGGTTTGCGGGCCAGTGATTCATAATTGTAGTCTGACCCGAATTACCCCGCGTCTGACCCCACCCCGATTTTTCTGTTGGATGGATGCCGAGTGCCTTCCGAGATGGCACCTTCATCAATCATCAGTAATCCGCATAATATCAAAGTTTATGCTAATGTTAAATTGTGCTAAAAGCTTAATAGCGCTACTTTCAAAGTAAAAGCTCGGCATACTATCGGCAACATATGCTGCAATTGTTAGCATTGGGCTGATATCATACTCATGCATAATGTCAAAAATCTCGGGAGAATCCTCGATTAACTTTTTGATAAAAGTGACCGCAACCTCATCCGCATTGCAGCTTGATATCAACTCTGATCGGAACCGACAACCATTATTAGAGTATGATAGTAAGGGTTTAAGTTGCCCTTTAGTCCAACACCTCGTTGCCCCAAGGCTAGTGAACTTGTCAAGCATATCTGATGTGATTGATTCATCTTGTATGACGAGTGATACGCGAATTTCAGGAATCATCTTCAACCTCCAACTTCCCAGAGTCTCGCATCACTGTGATAACCTGCGGGATCACCTTTACCTCTACTTATGCCATTTTTGTGTTTTGGGAAGAATATAACTGTCTCCTGTCTTGTCTTTATAGAAATCATGACGAGCGTTAGGTTTGAAGGCTTCCTGATCAACGTCATGCTTCCTCCTTGCAGCTTTTTCGTCATTGCATCTATCTCACCTCCTGATAGTTATATATATTCAGCATTTTGACTAATACTTTTGCGCCTCCATCTGGTGAAGACACATGCTAGTTAGTGGCCGCGACACCGCCGGCGACAATCCGGCTGCTGGGCAGGAGGTCTCCAGGAGCAGCACGAATAGGTGGTCGAAGGGGGAAGTCATGCTCCGTTGGCTCTTCGGTATCCTGTATGCAGCAACGCCGGTCGTTTTCGCGAGCGACTACGATCTTGAGACGTCGGTGGCGCGACTCGCCGCGGCCACCACGCGACGGTTGGTGCTCCGTGACTACTTGATGGCGCTTCCGGTGATGGTTGGCAAAGTGACGGCAGCGCATGTTTCGCTTTACCGGCGCGATCCCTTGCTGCGTAATCTACTCGGTCCGCATTTTTTCGGCAGATTCGCGCAGGATGAGGGGCAGGTGCGCCTGATCGGCGTCTTGACGATTCATCCGTATTTCAAAGTACTTTACGCTATTTCTTTCGGATTGTGCCTCATCATGGCGCTAGTATCTTTACTGGTACTCGGCATGAGCGATGGGTGGCTGCCGTTATATATTTGTGCGGGGTTATTGTGCTTGTCCATCGGCCTTGTGCTGGTCGGCAAGTGGCTTGCGCGCGAGGATAGCACGTGGCTCGCTGCACGGATTCAGCAGGCCTTGCGTAAATAAGCGGCGGCGACGCGTCGCACGGAAACGGTTGCCGCACAGGCGCGCCACGCCATACGCCCGCAAACTGGGCAGGGCACGCCTGTCTGTGCAGTATTTGCACGAAGCGCCGGCTCATTCTCGTTGTTGTGCGAAATGATGCCGTCTCATCCTTTACAAGTCAGCATGCGTTCGCTATGCTGGAATAGTACATGTACCACAGTTTCGCTGCGGAAATTGCTGTCCTCACACACCGGGCAGAGTGCGATCACGCTCTGCGTGGGATTTTGCCTCCTTCACCATTGCGGTGAAATTCTCACTACTTGACGCTTCACCAGCCTTCACCAATCAAGATGATCGCATCGTTGATGCGAAAAAGGAGAAAACATGACACGGATTCTGTCAACGGTCCTCGCGTGTGCTGCGCTCGTGGTGAGCCTGTGGCTGACCGGATGCGGTGGCGGTGGAAGCGGCGGCAGCACGGCAGGCAGCACGCGGCAAGGGTCAGGCACGATAACATCGAGCGATTCACAGCTCATCGGTGGGTCACATGCGGACACCATGCACTTCACCATCAAGAAAACGGGGCGCTATGCCGTCGAGATGACCAGTTCGGACGTGGATTCCTATATCGTCGTTTGGGCTGGTGACGCAAGTGATTTTACCGAGTCCACCTGGATCGGGAGCGATGATGACAGCGGCAGCGGGCTCGATGCGCGCGTCACGTTTGACGCACGGGCCGGGGCCACCTATTCGGTACGCTTCACCACCCACGGCGCCGACGACTTCGGCAGCTATGACTGGATGATCAGCGAAACCTCATCACGCGTCGCCGAGCCGGAGGACGGGTCTGCCAGCGGCAAGCCGTTGGTCGCGTTGGAGCAATTGCATATCGCCAAGTAGCACGACGGTAACACGGTCGTCGGCTCTGCTCGCAGCATCTTGTTCCCGGCGTTGCCTGCCCTACGCGCAAGGTTACAGCGAACCAAGGGCCCCCATCCCCGGCCCTTCCCCCGTTGCGACAGGGGAAGGGGGTTGTAGAACCACTACCCTCCCTTGCCGCAGCGGGGGAGGGCTGGGTGGGGGCCATCTTTGCACAATGTTGGCGCATATAAGGGCTGAAGCTAGGGACCAGCGTCGCTACCTTGATTCCCCTTGCGCGTAGTATGGGGCGAGCAGGGCGGGCAGTTGCGTATAGCGCTGGTAGGCGTCCTCATAACACGCGACGTGCGCGGCGATGGGCTGTACCAGCGTGCCGGTGTCGCTGCGACGCGCGGCGAGCGTGGGGAGGTCGTCGGCCAGCCCCAGCGCCGCGAGGGCGAGCAGGGCGGCGCCTACGGCGGAGTCCGCGTCTGCCGGGATACGCAGCGGGCGTCCGAGCACGTCGGCGAGAATACGCACCCAGAGCGCGCTGCGCGTGCCGCCACCCACCACGCTGAAAGGCTCGGCGTTCGGCGGCGCATCGAGTACGGACATGGCCTGGCGAATGGAGAAGGCGGTGCCTTCGTAGAGCGCGCGGGCGAGATGCCCACGGCCGTGCCGTAAGGTGAGGCCGATGAAGCTGCCGCGCAGGTTGGGATCCCAATGCGGCGCGCGCTCCCCGGCCAGGTAGGGGTGAAAGAGCAAGCCATCCGCGCCCACCGGCGTCTCCGCGGCCGCGGCGTCCCACGCGGCGTACGACACCTCGCCCGCCAGCACTTCCATGCCCCAGCGCACAGCGGTAGCGCAGGTATTGGTGCCCGCTTGGCAGTACCAGTACGGCGTGATGAGGTGCGGGTAGGTGATGCGCTGCCGGTGCGGCGTGGGCGCGGGCGTGACGCACTGCACCCCACCGGCGGAGGCCAGCCGCAGTTGGCGCTGCCCGGGCGTCACCACGCCGGCGGCGAGCAGTTCCGTCGCGCTGTCCACGCTGCCGAGCACAACCGGGGTACAGGCGACGAGCCCGAGTTGGCGCGCGGCGTCCGCGGTCAAGCCCCCGATGATGGTGGTCGCGGGACAGATCTCCGGGAGCATCTTCGGCGTGATGCCGGCGAGGCGGCAAAGCGTTTTGCTCCACTGCCCGGTGGTGGTGTCGAGCAGTTGCGCGGAGAGCGCCGTGGCGGGGTCGGTAACCGCGCGCCCGACGAGCCACTGCGCGAGATAATCCTTGGAGAGCAGCACCGTGCGCGTGCGCGCCCAGGCCGCGGGGTCGTGACGGCGCACCCAGCGCAGGTGCGGCAACGTCCATCCGGTGGAGACGGCCTGGCAGGTGAGGCGCAGAATCTCCGCCCCCGCCTCGCGTTCCAGTTCCGCCACCTCGGCGGCGCTGCGCTGATCGTGCCAGAGGATGGCCGGGCGCACCGGCTCGCCCTGGGCGTCGAGCAGCACGCCGATGTGCGCGGCGCTCGTCAGGGCGAGGCCCGCCACCTGCGTCGCCGGGATGCCCGACTCGGCGAGTACGCGCCGCACGGCGTCCGTCACCGCGCGGGGCCAGTCGTGCGCATCCTGTTCCGCCCACAGCGGCTGGGGAGACGCGGTGGCATAGCCCACGGAACAGCTCGCCGTGACCGCGCCCGCCGCGCTGAGCAGGCAGACCTTGCAGCCGCTCGTCCCCAGGTCCACCCCGAGCACAAAGGAGGGCGTGCTCATGCCTGCCAACCCGTCATCACCTGCGCCAGCGCCGTGCCGAGCAGGCGTCGATCCGTCGCCACGACGATCAGTCCAAAGCCCTGCGCCCGGTAGCGCCCCGCCGCCTCGATCGATGAGGCGGCAATGGCGGCGATTTTCCCTGCCGCCAGCGTGGCGCTGCGCACGCGCTCCACCGCCGCGTCGATGGCCTCGCGCGTCGCCCCGTCACCCATCGAGGAGGCGAGGTCGGTGGTGCCGACGAAGCACCCCGCGACGCCGGGCAGCGCGGCGATGTCGTCAATCGCGGCCACCGCGTCAATATGCTCGATCATCACCAGCAGCGAAAAATCATGATTAAACGCCTGGCGATACGCCGCGTCGCGCAAACTGGCGCGGCAACTCGACTGCGAGCGCAGCCCACACGGCGGGTAGTGTGCCGCGGTGGCCAGCTCCGCCGCCTGCCCCGGCGTATTGACCATGGGCGCCAGCAGCGCGGGATAGCCCATATCGAGCAGGCATTCGACGAGCATCATGCCGTTGGCGGGTAGGCGCACGATGGGAAAACACCCCGCCGCCTGCATGGCGCGCAACGCTTCCCGCAGCCCGCCGAGCTCAAAGGCGCCATGCTGGCCGTCGATAATGAGAAAATCAAAGCCCGCGTGGCAGGCCAGTTCCACCGCCTCCACGCTGCCGAGCGTACAAAAGGTGCCGAGCAACGCCGGTTTTTCCGCCAATAGGCGTGGTAATGATTGCATGATGGATTCCTTATTCATTAATTAGTACGAGGTGGCCAAATTTCAGATATATGATGCGCACTCGTGTGCCTGGCCATCGTGCCCGTAGCGCGCGCCCGCTGTGGCGCGCCTGTCTTGCATGCCGACCTGTGCGGCGAAAGCGCCTGAGCGTTCTCAAATTGGCACCCTGCCCTCTTCCGCCACACGGATACGGTGGCATCACAAGCGCGCCACAGCGGGCGCGCGCTACGGAAGCGCCCCTACCAGAGGGGACAGTCCAACACCGGGCGCGGATGCCCCCCAGGGCGACTAACCCTGCTCCCGGCGTCGCTTCCGCCACCGGGGCGTGATACGCGAGGACAGTCCCTGATTCCTTCGTAAAAACCAGGGTGCACCTGTTTGCGAACAAAAGTTGAAGCCCTAGCTGAGCCGTAGCGCGCCAACTCAGGAGTTGGCATACCTTTTGCCTATCTGTAAAAATGCGATTTTTGCCTGTATTTTTACAATATAGGGGTTTTTACGAAGGAATCAGTCCCAGACGCTTTCCTGCCCTGAAGAGGGTCTCGCTGTGCTCTAACCCTGCCAAACGTACTACCCACCTTCGCCCAGGCACATCGCGTGGCGGTACTGCCCGGGGCTGAGCTGGTAGCACTGACGGAAGCGGGCGCAGAAATAGGCGAGGTTTGGCATGCCCACGCGGGCGGCGATTTCGCTGATTGACATATCGGCGTCGACTAATAACATGGCGGCCTGCTCCAGGCGCAGGCGCTGGAGCGTTGTCCAGAGCGTGTGGCCCGCCATACGCTGATAATAGCGATGCAGGCTGCGTTCGCTCATGCCGACGTGCTCGGCGATGACGGCTAATGTCAGCGGTTCTCCCAGGTTGTCGCACAGGAATTGTTGGATCAGCGCCAGTTGGTCCGTCGCCGTGCCGCGCAGTACCGGGGCATCCTGCGGATCTTGCGGGTGACTGAGCAGCCGTGACATGAGCGTGGTCAGGCGGAGCGGCAGGCGTTCATGCCAGCCCGGCGGCATGGTCTGCACCTCGTGCACGAGCAGCGCCACATCCCAGAGCATCTCCGGACACGTTACGGGATAGCGTGCGCGGGGCACTGCGATTGCCGGCGTGCTGGCGAACCAGAGCACCAGCCGCAGGCAAGAGTCATCGTGCGTCTGCCACGCATGCCGGACGGACGGCGGGTAGAGGAGCGCATCGCCGGCGCGTAACAGGCGTGTCTCCTCATCGGTATAGGTGATCTGGCCGTGCAGCACGAGAATCGCTTCATAGTCCGCGTGTCCATGCGGCGGGCTCGACTCGCGCGACGGCGCGTGGTCCATGCGGACCTGTTGCATGCGCAGCGACCGCGCAGCAAGGGCAAGGGTCGGCGTAAGATGCCCCACCAGGGCGGCAATACGTCGCAATTCGCGCAGTCGATATGATGTGAGCGGGGGTGGTGTGCACATAGGTGTGATATTGGCGGAATAGTGATAGCGGTGACATGATATTGATAGGACTTTTGCTGTGTATTCTGGTTTAATACGCATATCTCCTCTGTTGTGTTCTGCCGAGTTGGCGTAAAAATAATAGTGCTGTTCCTGACGAGCTTTTGCTCGCGGAAGGATGAATTATGCGTCTTGAAAACACGACCTTATTTCAGGGCATGACTGATGGCTATGAGTATTATCGCATTCCCGGGTTACTGGTGACGACGCGCGGCGTGGTCTTGGCGACCTGCGAAGCGCGGCATGGGGGCGATTGGGGCGAGAACGACCTGCTCATTCGTCGCAGTACGGACGGCGGGGTCAGTTGGGAGCCGCCCCGTCTGCTGGCAGCGCATGCCGGCTACGGCGATGGCCCGGTGAGTAATCTGGTGCTGATCGCCGACCAGGCGGATGGCGCTGTCCACGCGCTCTATTGCTACGACTACGGCCACGTCTATTATCTGCGTAGCGATGATGATGGGGTGAGTTTCTCCGCGCCGGTAGCCATTTCCCTGGAGGCGTTTCGCCAAGCGTATCCGTGGCAAGTAGTTGCCACCGGGCCGGGGCACGGTACGCAACTCCGCAACGGTCGCCTGGTGGTACCGCTTTGGTTATCCGAGGGCTCCAGCGCGGAATTCCCCGGGAAACGCGGGCATCGCCCGTCCGCGGTGAGCAGCATCTACAGCGACGATCACGGGCGGAGCTGGCAGTGCGGCGAGATCGTCTGTCGCCATGGCTTGGGCGGCATTAGCAATCCCAGCGAAACGGTGATGGTCGAGTTGATGGATGGGTGCGTGCTGTTTAATGTGCGCAGTGAATCTGCCGAGCACAGGCGTTTGGTGACGGTCAGCCCGGACGGAGCCAGCGGGTGGTCGGCGCCGTATTTCGACGACTCGTTGCTTGAGCCCATTTGTATGGCCGGTCTGATCCGCGCCAGTTGGCCGACGGCCACCGAGCCCGGCCGCATTATCTTCAGCAATCCGGATAACTTGGAGCGGCAACCCACGAACTGGGGCACGTCGTGCGATCGGCAGCGGCTGACGATCAAAATGAGCGAGGATGATTGTCGCACCTGGCCGCTGTCACGCGTGCTGGAAGCGGGACTGGCAGGCTATTCCGACCTGGCGGTGCTGCCGGACGGCACGGTGCTCTGTTTTTACGAACGCGGCGACCTCGGCGGGCCGCCAGCGGAGACCTCCTTGACCCTGGCGCATTTTGATATGGGGTTTCTGGAGTAGTTGACTGATTCATGCAGGGCTGGTGTCAACAGCACTGTCTGGAACAGGGCCATAGCCCGGCTATCCCCGGCCGGAAACAACAGTGTCTGGCTCGGAGCATCCCTGGCTGGCTGGTTTGTGGACTGTCCTCGCCCCTGATGCCCGTGGTGCGGAGCCGACGCCGTGCCGAGGGTTAGACGCCCTGGGGGCATCCGCGCCCGGTGCTGGACTGTCCCCTATGGTAGGGTGCTCCACCGGGGACAGTCCAGTACCGGGCACCAAAGACAGCGCGGATACTATACACCCTACCGGGCGCGTCCTGGCCTGACGGGCGTTAAGGGCGAGGACAGTCCCATACGCTTGCCGAGGGCTGGGGACGGCGGGACTCGCTACGCTCGAACCCTTCCACACAGTGCTGTTGATACCAGGCAGGGTTGCTGATTATAGGGAGATAGCCGGGCTTGGGCCCTGTTCCAGACAGTGCTAAGGACTTCAGGCTAGGTTGGCCTGCCATCGGGACGAGGGCATAGAGCCCCGCTTCCGGGATTGCGCATAATTAGAGGAGTGATTGACCGATGCAGACACACATTGAAGGACTGATCGCCGCGCCCTTTACCCCCATGGACGCCGAGGGACAGTTGAATATTGACGTCGTGGAGTCGTATGCCGCGTTGTTACAACGCAATGGCGTTGCCGGGGCGTTTATCGGTGGCACGACGGGAGAGAGTTTATCCCTTACCCTGTGCGAGCGGCAGGCCTTGACGGCGGCCTGGATGGCGGCCGCGCCTGCCGCGTTGAAGGTGATCGTACACGTCGGGCATACCTGCCTCGACTATAGCGTCACGCTGGCCGCGCAGGCGCAGCAAGTGGGCGCCTGCGCCATCGCCGCCATGGCTCCCTGCTTCTTTAAGCCGGGGCTGCACGAACTGGTCGCCTACTGCCGGCAGATTGCCGCGGCAGCGCCGGAGCTGCCGTTCTATTACTATCACATTCCGTCGATGACCGGGGTGCATATCCCGATGGCCGATTTTTTGCAGGCGGCAGGCCCGCTGATTCCCAACCTCGCCGGGGTGAAATTTACCTATGAGGATCTGCTGGATTTTCAGGCTTGCCTGGCGCTGGATGGCGGGCGCTTTGACATGCTCTTTGGCCGCGACGAAACCCTGCTTGCCGGGCTGGCGCTGGGCGCGCGCGGCGCGGTGGGCAGCACCTACAATTTCGCCGCGCCGCTCTACACGCGATTGCTCACGGCGTTTCACGCGGGTGACCTGGCGGCAGCGCGCCGGGAGCAACAGCGCGCTGTGGCGATGATCCGTTTTCTGCTCGCGTGCGGCATGCCGTTTATGCCGGCTTCCAAGGCGATCATGGGCATGCTTGGCGTGGAATGCGGGCCAACGCGTTTACCCCTGCCCGCGATCATCGGGGCGCAACGGGAAGCGCTCTACGCGGGGTTGCAGGCGCTGGGGTTCTTTGCCGATGCCTGTCAGGCAGATGAGGCGATGCGTAGCTGAAATAGGCATTGTGGCCGTCAGCGCTTGATTGTCCGGGTGGTCTTCAGTACAATGAGTACGCGCAGCCGACCCGTTGATTTGCTCGACGGCGCTGGAGGCCCCATCATGCCGATATCAGAGGACAGCGCTGCTGACTTTAGCGCACGGGTACAGCGCTTTGAGCTCATGGCGCGTATGAATCCGCGAGGTTTTCGACGACAGATCGCTCTGTTCGCCGGTTTCGGCTATGCCTTCCTCCTCTGCTGTCTCGTGTTTTCCCTCGGGTTATTCGTCGGCGTCGCGATGCTCGGTGTACAGACGACGGGATATATCAATCAGCTGGCGTTCAAAGGCTTGGTGCTGCTGGCGGACGTCGTCTTTCTGCTGGCGCTGCTGCTCATTCTTAGCCTGCTGATCGCCATTGTGCGTGTCTTCTGGCTGCGGACGCCAGCCCCGGTGGGGTTGCCCCTGCAGCGCAATATGGCCCCACGTCTCTTCAGTTTGCTCGACCAGTTAGGCGCTCCATTGGAGCCCCCACGAATTGATGCGCTGATTATCCACGGTGAGTTTGACATTACCGTCGCGCAAATACCGCGCTTAGGGTTGTTGGGGGCATCACGGAATTATCTCCTCATCGGCTTGCCGTTATTGCAATCGGTGAGCCCTGAGCAATTCCGCGCATTATTGGCCCATGCGCTCAGCCAGGTATCCGGTTCGCAGGGGAAATTCGGATTATGGGGGAAGCATATTGGGCAGAGTTGGCAACAGGTGACCGCGGCCCTCGCCCAAAGTGAGAAGATCGGTTTGGCGCTTGTCGCGGCGTTTGCGCATTGGTATGGTGCGCGTTTCGCGGTATATGCCTTCACCTTATGCCGTTTTAATGACTATCTGGCCGATCAGTACGCCAAATTTGTGGTAGGGCCCGAGCAGATGGCAAATAGCCTGTTGGCCATGAACTTAATGGGCCGCTACTGGCGTGACGTGTTTGTGCCGAGTCTGCAAACGGCGGACGCCAGAGCCTCCGGACAGGCCGCCGCCGCGTTCACCGCGTGGCAAGACCAGCACACCGTGGCATTCGCGGAAGGCTTTGCGGAACCGAGGCTGTGCGAGGCGCTCGGTGAGAAGACAGGCTACAGCGCCAGTCAACCCTGCCTTGCCGACCGCTTGCGCTTATTGGGGTACGCGCCAGAGATGCCGGGGGGCTATCTGGAACGTGGCGTCAAGGGGCTACCGTTGCCGGGCGAGATTGATGTGACAGCCCTGCGCTATTACTTGGGGCCGACGGCAGAACATGCGGTGCTGACGCTGGATCGTCTCTGCTCGCGCCGGCTGCAGCAGGAAGCGACAGAGAAGCACAGCGAGGCGAAGACGCTCATGCTGCACTGAAATAGGGGCGGGTCTGCTAGCGCACCATTGCTAAGGACTGTAGGTTAGGTTTGCGTCAGCAGCACCGTCCCGTTTTCTTTTATGGCGCAACCGAAATAGCGCGACGCCCTCCTTCCCGGCGTTTGGTACCGGGGAGGGGGGCGTCGTGCTGTGCCGAGTTCGGGTTATTGTACCGGTTGGATACGGTAGCTGAGTTCCACGCGTTGCCCGGCCGTGAAGTGGGCGGGGAGTTCGATTTCCACGCGGCCGATCTGCAGCGGGCCGTTCTTCGGGCCGTTGCGCTGGATGGTGAGCGCATGGGCGCTGTCGAGCAGAACGTCGATGCCCGCGCCGCGTTGGTCGCGGAGCTGGAAGCGGTCGGCGGAGGCATGGCCATCCGTTTCCCCGGTGACGCTGAGCGTGATGCCGCGCGTTTTGAGGGTACCGACGGGGAAGGGGAAGTTTTCGACCAGGCGGGTCAGCGTCAGGTCGCTTTGCGCGGTCAACGTCACGTGGACGATGATCTCGTTGTCGTTGAACTGATACTGTCGGGTATACGTTAGCGGCTGGTTTTCCACCTTGCCGGTGATGGTGAGCGTGCCGGCCGTCTGGTCGACGACATAGCGCGTGGCGAAGTAGTCTTCCCAGTAGCGCTTGCCGTCCGCCTGGGTGGCGACAAGGCCGTTATGGGTGGTGGGCGCCCAGTTCATGGCGAGCAGGGCGTTACCGAACGACGGGGTCGCGACGAGCGAGAGGCCACCACCGAGGAAGGGGGTGACTTTCCGTCCGTTGATTTCGCCGCCGTTTTCCACGTTATTGTCCAACGGCAGGCGGAAATTCTCGCGATAACTGATATAGTGCGGCACGGGTGCGGGCTTGCCGACATAGATGGCGGTGTAATAGCCGGGACGTTTGACGGCCACCAGTTCCCCGTCGAGATCGCGCAGGAAGCTGGTCTTTTCCTGCGCCGGCCAGATGCCGGTGCGATTGACCGGACCAGCGTACAGGTAGCGCGCGGTGCCGAAGTCCAGCGTATCGCTATGGCGAGTCGTCGAGGCAATGGCCCTCTCCAGGTCGGCGCGCGCTTTTTGTGTTTGCGCGTCCTGTTGTTCCGGCGTGAGGCGCGGCGCCCAGAGTCCTACCTCGGGCAGATCATCGGCGATGCCGCGTGCGCCGCCCCATTGCTCATTATTGAAGCTGCCGCTGGTGCGGTGGGCGAAGTTCGAAGCGCCGAGCATGGCGCCGTCGGGCTCGGGGGCGACCGTGTGATTGAAGAAACGGTACGATTTGCGCAGCGCCGCGGCCATGTACGGGTCGTTCGTCTCGCGATAGTAGACGCCCATATGCCAATGGCTCATGCCGTTATACGTGGCGTCCGCGCCCATCGACTCCACGGCGAAGCCGGCGGGGTTGAGGCCTTGCACAAAGCGGCGTCCATACGCGAGGGCCAGGTCGGCATAGCGCGGGTCGCCGGATCCCTTAGCAAATTCTTCATAGGCCACCAGGAAGTGCGACGACTGGTTGCGGCAGGACACGAGACCGTCGGGATAGCCACGATCGACGATATGGCGCAGCCCATCCGTCCAGATGTCGCGGATCTCCGCGGGCAGGAAGGGGGCGGCGAGCGCATAGGCCGGGAAGGTTTTTTGGCCGACCGGGAAGGCCATGGCGCCCGGGTAGGGGTCGTTATCGGCGAGTACGCCGCGCCAGGTTTCATCCTCCCCCAGCGTCATTAGGTCGCGCAAAGCGATCGCCGCCGCGCGGTTGAGCAGTTCTTTTTTGCCATAATAGGGATTGCACGGCACATTGAGCGTGGCCGCCAGCGCCAGGCCTTCGGCATCCACGTTGCCCGCCGACGCGCCGGCCCACAAGCCGGGGATGGAGATAAAGCGATCCCAGCGGTTTTGCGGCGCGGGTAATTTTTCCATCGTCAGCCAGCCGGCGGTTTTGCCACCGCCGGTGCTGCCGCTGGCGCCACTCCAGTGGCTTAGCGGATCGACGTTCTGGTGGCGCAACGCATCGTCCACGGCGATGAAGGAGCCATACGGATGGAGCAGCGCGCTGTTGCGCACGGGATCTTTCAGCCACTCGTCTTTGCGTGTGGTGAGCGGCACAATCAGCGCTTCAGCTTTGCCGACGTTCTCGGGCGCCAGCAGCTTGGGCAGCAACTCGGCGATGCGCCGTTGGAACTTATGGCAGACCACCGTGCCATCGGGCAGCACTTCCACCGAGGCGTGAATGGTACGCGCGGCTTGCGGCGTCGGGCAGAGAATGATGGGGAAGCCCCAGGCGCGCAGCGCCCAATTCTTCGCGTTGGGGAAATCGATTTTCCAGACGGTATCGGTCTTGCTGATGGGGGCCTTGGCCGTGGTCTGCAGCTTGCCGTCGGTGTTACTCAGCACGACCGCGTTTTTCTCGTCACTGATGGTCACCGGACCGCCCATGAGGTTGAACTCTTCAGCATGCGGCGGGATATAGGCGTAGCAGGTGGCGGGCTGCCCGTCCCAGGCGGAATAGGTGCCGTTTTGGAAGGACACGCCATAGTCCAGGGGGCGGGAGAGCGTCACCGTCACCAGCGAGTTGCCGGTGGTGGTCACGCGCAGTTGATGCACGCCCGCGCTGGTGAAGGGGATTTCCGTGTCATAGAGCAGCACACCGGGCTGGGGCTTGATGGGCGTCTGCAGCGGGATGCCGAAGAGCTCGCCATCACCGGGCGTGGTGGGCTGCAGCACTTGTCCGGGTTCGAGGTACTGCCAGAAGGACAGGCGCTCTTCCGGATCGAACGCGCGGATCATCAAACGGTCGCCCTCGGCGCGCGGGCCGCGGCGTACGGTGATGCGCGCCGTCGTCGGTTTGCCATCGGCCACCAGGTAGAGCGTGAGGGCCGGGTTGGGGAGGAACGGGCCGAGGGTGGTGGCCGCCCTGCCCGGCAGCAGGCTGAGCAGCCCGCTGCATGCGCAGCAGCAGAGTAGCAGTAAGAATTTACGCACAGGTCATCTCCTTATTATTCGTATCGGTGTGCCTCCTTTCCCCGCTAGAGACGGGGAAAGGAGGGCATTGCCATGCTAGCGCAACGGGCGCACATGGTAGAGCAGTTCCACTTGCTGACCGGCGGCCAGTTGCGCCGGTAAGAGCACTTCCACACGGCCAATCTGCAGGTCGTTGTTGCGCAGCCCGTTGCGCTGGATGCGCAGGGTACGGGGGCCATCCAGCAGCACCTCGACGCCGGCGTTTTGCTTGTCGCGCAGCGTGAAGCGATCCGTCTGCGCTTGCCCGTCCTTCTCGCCGGTGAGGGATAACTCCGCGCCGCGCGCCTTCATCACGCCTTCGGCAAAGGGGATGTTCTCCGTTAGGCTGGTCAGCGACACCGCCTGTTCTGCCCGCAGTGTGACATGGATTTCAATGTCATCGGCGGCAAAACGGTACTGGCGCGTATAGGCGATGGGGAGATTTTCGATGCGCCCGGTCACCGTGAGCAGCGCGGCCTTCTGGTCAATGACATAGCGCGTGGCAAAGTAGTCTTCCCAATAGCGCTTGCCATCCGCCTGTAAGGCAATCAAGCCGTTATGCGTGGTCGGCGCCCAATTGGTGGCGAGCAGCGCGCTGCCATAGGACGGCGTCCAGAACATGGACAACCCGCCGCCGAGATAGGGGGTGATTTTGCGCAAGTTGAAGCCGCCGCCGCTGTTCTCCCCGTCATTCACCGTGCGGAAGGACTCACGCCCGCTGATATAGTGCTTGGAGGGCGCAGGTTTGCCGACATAGATCACGGCATAGTAGCCGGCCCGTTTCACCGCGATCAACTCACCATTCAGATCCCGGATGTAATCCGCCTTCTCACAGGCTGGCCAGACGCCGGTGCGGTCCGGCTTCTCGGTGTAGTACTCATAGCGGGGATTGACGATATTCGAATGCTCCATGCGGAGGTTCGGGTTGGCCAGT
>DASXVL010000183.1:0-2737 GCA_036504255.1 Armatimonadota bacterium
CCGCCATCTGACGCGCGGGCCCGCACAGTGCACGCGCGCCTGGGAAATACGACCGCAACCGGCCGCCATCGCCGCCTGACAAGCACGCCGCACACCCGAGGACAAAAAAGGGGGTTCTTACGAGAGAATCAGTCCCATACGCTTTGCGATAGCCTCGCGGACAGAGCACTGTTTGGAAGCCGACGCCCGTCGCGCTCAGCCTGCCGACAGTACATCTCCGGGCCTGCATCTCGCGGTACGCTGAGCGCGACTCCGGGCTGCGGCCCTACAGCGGCTTCCAAACTGTGCTGTTGACCCAGCCGGTTGTGGTTATCGCGTTGAAAGATAGGCACAACACGAGACCCGCCGTCTACGACTTCATCGACAGCGCGACGCGTTTGCGGGGGATGTCCACGCTGAGGACGGTGACGACGACCTGCTGTTGTACTTTGACCACGTCATGCGGGTTGCGCACGTAGGTGTTGGCGAGGTGGCTGATGTGCACCAGGCCGTCCTGGTGCACGCCGATGTCGACAAAGGCGCCGAAGGCGGTGACGTTGGTGACGATGCCGGGCAGTTTCATGCCGACGTGCAGATCCGCCAGCGCGTCAATGCCCTCGGCGAAGGCAAAGGCCTCGAAGCGCGGGCGCGGGTCACGCCCGGGCTTGGCGAGTTCCGCGAGGATATCGCGCAAGGTCGGCAGGCCAACTTCTTTCGTCACGTAGCGGGTGGGGTCGAGCTGCTGTTGCACCGTCTCGTTGCCCAGCAGTGCGCTCACGCTGCAGCCGAGATCGGCGCACATGCGGTCAACGATGGGATAGCTCTCCGGATGGACGGCGCTGGCATCGAGCGGCTGCTTCCCGCCACGGATACGTAAAAATCCGGCCGCTTGCTCGAAGGCTTTCGGACCGAGTCCCTTCACTTTGCGCAACTGCGTGCGCTGGGTGAAGGGGCCGTGTTCAAGACGGTACGCCAGCAGATTGCGCGCCAGCGTCGGGCCGATGCCCGAGACGTAGGTGAGCAGTTGCGCACTGGCCGTGTTCACGTCGACGCCCACCCGGTTAACGCAGCTCACTACCACGTCGTCCAAACTGCGTTTCAACGCGGGCTGCTCGACATCATGCTGGTACTGGCCGACGCCGATGGATTTCGCGTCGATCTTCACCAACTCGCCCAGCGGATCTTGCAGGCGACGGCCGATGGAAACGGCGCCGCGCACGGTGAGGTCATGGTCGGGAAACTCGTCCCGCGCGACCTCGGAGGCGGAATAGATCGAAGCGCCCGACTCGTTGACCATCACCACTTGCGGCGCGCTGGGCAACTGCAGCTCGCGAATGAACATCTCCGTCTCCCGCCCGGCAGTGCCGTTGCCGATGGCGATGGCCTCGATGGCATAGCGCTCGCACAACTCGCGCACGGTGCGGCCCGCGTCCGCGCGCTGGCGTTCACCGGTGTGCGGGTAGACGGCGGTGTTGTGCAGCAGATTGCCCTGCGCGTCGAGACAGACGAGCTTGCAGCCGGTGCGAAAGCCGGGGTCGAGCGCGAGCACGCGCCGCTGGCCGAGTGGGGGAGCGAGCAATAATTCACGCAAGTTCTCGGCAAAGACGCCGATGGCTTGCTCGTCCGCCCAGCTTTTCAGCGTGTGGCGAAATTCTTTCTCCAGCGAAGGAGCGAGCAGGCGCTTGTAGCTATCCTGTACGGCCTCCTGCACCTGCAACGCGACGGGGGTGTGCCCGTGCACGAACAGCGCGCGGACCAGCGCCACGGCCTGCTCCTCCGGAGGGAGCAGGTGTACGGTGAGCACGCCCTCGTTTTCGCCGCGCAAGAGCGCGAGAATGCGGTGCGAGGGGGCCTTGGCCGCGGGCTCGCTCCACGCAAAATAATCCTGAAACTTGTCGCCCAGCGCTTCTTTGCCCTTCACCACCGTCGAGGTGAGGGTGGCCTGGCGGGTAAAGAACTCGCGCAGCCGCGCGCGCACCGGCTGATCATCACTGACGATTTCGGCGATGATGTCACGCGCGCCGGCCAGGGCGTCATCCGCCGTGGCGACACCCAACTCCGCATTCACGAAGCGTTCCGCCAGCGCAGCGAGATTGACGCCGGCATCGTTTTGTCGCGCCAGCAGAAATTCCGCCAGCGGCTCCAGCCCCTTTTCCCGCGCCATCGTCGCGCGGGTGCGGCGCTTCGGCCGGTAGGGCAGATAATGGTCTTCCAACTCCGCCATCGTCGCCGCCCCGGCAAGCCGCTGCGCCAGCACGTCCGTTAACAGCTCGCGCTCCGTCAGCGACGCCACGATGGCCTCGCGGCGCTTATCCAACTCCGCCAGTTGCTCCAGCCGGTCGCGAATGGCGGTGATCACCACCTCGTCCAGCGAGCCCGTGGCCTCCTTGCGGTAGCGCGCCACGAACGGCACTGTCGCCCCCTCGGCAAGCAGCCGTCCCGTCGCCTCGACCCGCGCCGCCTGCACCCCAAGTTCCCCCGCAATGCGCGCAATATGTGATCCGTTCATCATAAAACCAACCGTTCAGCCTGCAGAGCTGTTCATCGCCGTGACAGTCACTGGCAGCAAAAAATGCCGAAAGCGACAATTTGCACTGGATTGTACCATAACGCGCATCAAGCTGCGTGGGGATTGCGCCAGGTGATCGTGGAAAGTCCGGGGATGCCCGTGCGGAAGTCTCGCGCGGGCAGCGCCAGTGGGTTAACCAGCACGCTATGTAAGGGTTCGAGTGAACAGCACTGTCTGGAACAGGGCCAT
>DASXVL010000184.1:0-4553 GCA_036504255.1 Armatimonadota bacterium
AAACCGCCCGGTCTGGAGACATCCGGACCGGGCGGTTTTTCTATGTCGCAGAAGTCGTGGAACGCTTAGAGCGTTTCGCGACGCCGTTCTTTGATGATGTAGCTTTCAATGATATCGCCTTCGACCCAGCCGTTGTAGCGATCCACAGAAATACCGCACTCGAAGCCTTGCGCCATTTCGCGCACGTCGTCTTTCAAGTGCTTCAGGGAGTCCAGCCCACCTTCGTAGACTAATTCGCCCGCGCGTTTCACGCGAATCTTCGAGCCACGGCGCAAGAGCCCATCGGTGACGTAACACCCGGCAATAACACCCAAGCGCGAGACTTTAAAGATAGCGCGCACTTCGGCATGGCCGAGTATCGCTTCCTCAAAGATCGGCGCGAGCATGCCCACCATGGCTTTCTGTACGTCGTCGACCAGGTCATAGATCACGGTGTAGATGCGGACATCGAGTTCCGACTCTTCCGCGATCAGCCGCGCCTGTTGTTCGATCTTCACGTGGAAGCCCACGATAATGGCGTTCGACGCCGAGGCCAACAGTACGTCGGATTCGGTGACGTCGCCCACACCGGCGTGAATCAAGTTCACACGAATCTCTTCGTGCTCTACCTGGCCCAACGCCTGGGAGATCGCTTCGATAGACCCGGCCACGTCGGTCTTCACAATGATGTTCAGGTCTTTGACGATCCCGGACGCCACCATGCTGCTTAAGTTCTGCAGACTGACGTGTGCTTGCAAGCGTTCTGAGCGTACCTGGAGATGACGTTCCTCGGCGATTTCACGCGCTTTGCGCTCGTCATCGACCACCTTGAATATGTCACCGGCGACGGGTACTTCGGAAAGCCCCATGATTTCCACCGGCGTGGACGGCCCAGCCTCTTTGATGGAGCGACCTTTGTCATCCGCCATGGCGCGGATCTTACCCGCCACCATACCGACCACAATCGCATCACCGACATGCAGCGTACCTTCCTGAATCAGGATGGTCGCCAGCGGCCCGCGTTGCTTATCGAGTTTCGATTCGACCACCGCGCCGAATGCCGGTTGGTCAGCCACTGCGCGCAGTTCCTGCACTTCGGCGACCAGCAGGATCATATCGAGCAATTGCTCAATATTCGTGCCCTGCTTGGCGGAGAGCGGCACCATGATGGTATCGCCACCCCACTCTTCCGAAACCAGGTCATGCCCGGACAGTTGCTGCTTCACCGCATCCGTTTGCGCATCAGGCACATCAATTTTATTGATAGCCACAATGATAGGCACCTTCGCGGCTTTCGCGTGGTCGATGGCTTCAATGGTCTGCGGCTGAATGCCGTCGTCCGCTGCCACCACCAGCACGGCAATATCCGTCAGGTTGGCGCCACGAGCGCGCATGGCGGTAAAGGCCGCGTGCCCAGGGGTGTCGAGGAAGGTAATTTTCTTGCCCTTCGTCTCCACCTGATAGGCGCCGATATGCTGTGTGATGCCGCCAAATTCCTGCTCGGTCACGTGGGTCTTGCGAATGGAGTCGAGCAAGGTCGTTTTTCCATGGTCAACGTGGCCAAGGATCGTCACCACCGGCGGGCGAATTTCACCAACCGTGGAACCACCGGTGGTGGTCGCCGATAAGCGCCACTCCGCTTGTTCCTGCAAGGTACTCTCATACATTGCTTCGAACTCGAGCTTGACCAACACTTCGACGGCTTGTTCGGGTTCAATCTGTTGATTGACCGTGGCAAGCACGCCCATGCCGATCAATTGCGTCACAATCTGCGCCGGGGAAACATAAACACGTTCAGCCAATTCACCGACTGTAATGGGTCCGGTGATGATGACCGGCTGTTCCACCACGAACTGTTCGACTTCACCGCCGCCTTTATGCCCGCCACGACGTTTGCGTCGTCCACGGAACGGTGTGGAAGCGAAATCAACTTTTCGTTTCTGGAGACCACTCTTCTCTTTTTCAGAGAAGACCGTGCGTTTTGTCTTTTTCTTGGCTGCAGCGCCACCGGCAACAGGGGCCTTCCCAGGGCCTTTACCCGCAGTGCGATCCAAACCAGGCGGTGCACCACCTAACGGCTGGTTGCCCATCGGAGGAGGACCACCACCCATCGGGCCGCGCGGACGGAAACCGCCCGGAGCGCCTCCGGGTTGCTGCGGGCGCGGGGTATAAGGCCCACGCTGTTGATCGCCTTCCATCGGACGACGCGGCGGGCGCTCTGGACGCGCCTGCGGCAACGGAACAATACCGGCGGCTTTCACGATACCGAAATCGGCATCAGGACTCAAACCACCATCGTTCTCCGGCGTCAGCAGCGATTGGCGTGGCTTCCGCGGGCCGGGTTGACCTGGCTGACCGGGTCGCGGCGGCGCGGGCGTTGTACGAATTTCCGACCGTTGCGTAGCAGGCTGACCCTCGACACCTGGAACGCGTTTAATGATACGCGTCACAGGTCGCGCTTCCGCCGGAGCGGGCGCGGAGGTCGGTGCTGCTGGTGCTGCGGGGGATGAGGCGGCCGGCGCGGGAGGCGCAACAGGCGCGGTAGGGGCAGTCGTCGACGCTGGGACTGCAGGGGTTGCTGGAGGCGCGGTAGGCACCTCGGGCGCTGCAACCTCGACTGGCGCGGGGGCAGGACTGACTGTAGTAGTCGCCGCTGCCGCCGCGGACTCCCGCCGCAAATATTCACGAATTTTGACCGCCGTGTCGTCATCCAACATGGTGGAGGTACTGCGCACGGCAATGCCTGCGCCCGCGAGTTTTTTCTGCAACTCGACCGGGCGTTCTCCCAATTCCTGCGCTAGTTTAAAGAAATGCACCTTTGGCAAAAAAACCAACCTCCTTGATCCATAGGATCGCTTCCCCGCGAGCGTGCCGACTTCGGGGAGATTACTTATCCAGTAATGCCGGACCGTCACTGTCCGTGACGAGCAAGCATAATCTTGCATGAATTGCTTCAGGGATCTCCACGTGGAGCGCGCGCCGTAAACTCTGCCGCTTGGATGCCTGCGCAATACAGGCCGCCTGACGACACAAATACACGCCACGCCCATCGATGCGCGGCTGCGTGGGCTCATCCACACTGACCGAGCCATCGGGCATACGCACTACTCGCATCAAAGCCCCCTGCGAACGTCGGGTCCGGCAGGCGGCACATGTCCGCACGGGTCCTACTGAAGTCATGAGAATTAAGTCTACCACGAAATTCAGGGGGCTTCAATGCACCCCCTGAATTTCTAAGCGTTACTCTTCGTTTATCGTGTCAGTGCTCGGTTCGGCAACCGGCTCAATTACCGGCTCAATTGGCTCGGTAACCGGCTCGATGGCCGGCGTTTCCGGCACTTCCTGCACACCATCCACGGCCTCGTCATAAAATTCCGGCTGCTCGACGGCGTCGATTTCCTTCATTTGCGATTCGCTGCGGATATCGATGCGCCATCCGGTCAGTCGCGCGGCAAGCCGGACGTTCTGTCCTTCCTTGCCAATGGCCAACGATTGTTGACTGTCGGGCACGATCACCGTGGCGCTTCGACTCTCTTCGTCAAGGCGTACCTCGTTGATGCGCGCCGGCGACAGGGCGCTCGCCAAATAGCGGCTGGAATCTTCGCTCCAACGTACAATATCGATTTTCTCGCCACGCAGTTCATCAACCACGGCCTGCACACGGCTGCCGCGATGACCGACACAGGCGCCGACCGGATCGACATTTTCCTGTTTGCTGGAGACGGCGACTTTCGAGCGATGTCCCGCTTCACGGGCGACGGATTTCATCTCCACCACCCCTTCGGCAATCTCCGGCACTTCTAATTCAAACAATTTGCGCAGCAATCCCGGGTGGGAACGAGATACCAGCACGTGCGGCGTCTTCGTGGTCTTCTTTACTTCCACGATGAACAATTTGATGCGCTCGCCGATACGATATTGGTCGGTCGGCATCTGTTCGGAGGCCGGCAACACCGCTTCGATCTTCCCCATATTGACATAAATCGTGCGGCCTTCACGGCGCGCGACCACGCCGGTGACAATCTCTCCGGAACGATCATTGAATTCGTCGAACAGAATATCCCGTTCGGCCTCGCGAATACGCTGCACGACCACCTGTTTCGCGGTCTGCGCGGCGATGCGTCCAAAATCTTCCGGGGTCACTTCAATATCCAGCACGTCGCCCACCTGGATCTCGTCATCCAGCTTACGCGCTTCGTCCACACTCATCTGCATATGGCTATTTTCAACGTCCTGCACGACTTCTTTGCGCGTGTAGACTGCCGCACGCGACTCATCCCAGTCGATCTCCACGTGAATTTCGCCAATAGCGCCAAAGTGCTTGCGATATGCAGAAACTAAAGCGTCTTCAATGATTCGTCCCAACGTTTCCAACGGGATATCTTTCTCTTTTTCGATTTCCCGCAGGGCTTGCACGAAGTCAAACTGCATACCACCCTCTCCTTCATAACACAACGAGTGGGGACACCCCACTCGTTGTCAGACGTCATTCCTGAATTACGGACAGTATAGCATAAGACATGGAACGTGACAAGGAAAAAACGCCGTCCCCCGTCGTGTTCACGAAACAGGCC
>DASXVL010000185.1:0-15603 GCA_036504255.1 Armatimonadota bacterium
CGCGCCCGCTGTGGCGCGCCTGTGGTGCGACCGTATCCGTGCGGCGTAAGGGAGCCAGGGGCCAAGTTGGGAACGCTCCGGCGCTCTCGCGGGCACGGATCGGCATGCGAGACAGGCGCGCCACAGCGGGCGCGCGCTACGCCGAGGATAGAGCCGGTGAGGGACTGCCTCGCGTATCACGCCACGCTGGCGGAAGCGACGCCGGGTTCAGGGTTAGGCGACCTGGGGGCATCCGCGCCGGGCGCCAGAGACAACGTGGGCACTCGGCGGGTAACGGGCGCGTCCTGACCGGACGGGCGCTAAGGGCGAGGACAGTCCCAGATTCCCTCGTAAAAACCCCTACATTGTAAAATACGGGCAAAAATCGCCTTTTTTCAGATAGGCAAAAGGTATGCCAACTCCTGAGTTGTCGCTCTACGGCTCAGCTAGGGCTTCAACTTTTTTTGCAAACAGGTGCACCCTGGTTTTTACGAGGGAATCAGTCCCATACGCTTTGGGATCAGCCTCACGCCTCCACCTCTGTGCTAGCCGGGCGATGGCCCTGTTGACACCAGGATGGCGTACAGTCCTTAGCATTAAGCCCCTCTCCTCGGGGAGAGGGGTTGGGGTGAGGGCCGACACCAGCCCAACCTACAGTCATAAGCACTATCAGCAACAGGCGACGTCCCGGCCTCACCACTAACTTTGACATTCTCCCGCGCCACGTCTACAATGTGTCGGCTGTAGGGGTATCTCATGTCCGACTCGAAGTGGTTAATCGTTCTCGTCAACATCGCCGCTATGTTCGCGGTTATTCTCATCGGATGGGTCGCGCGGCATCGCAACTATCTCACGGCGGAGACGACGAGCAGTTTGAGCCGCTTTGTGGTGGATATCACCATCCCCGCCATGGTGCTGACGAGCATGCTGCGCACCGTGGACCCGGCGAAACTGGCGGTGAGCTGGTATCTGCCGCTCATCGGCGGCGGCATTCTGCTGGCGGGGCAACTGGTCGGTCTGGCGACCATGCCCTTCTTCAGCCGCAAGGATCAGCGCGCGACCTTCATCTTTCTGGTGGCGGTGGCGAATTGGATCTATCTGCCCCTGCCCATCGCGCAACAGCTGTATGGCGATGATGGCGTGCGCGCGGTGTTGCTCTTAAACGTCGGCGCGACGGTGGTGTTGTGGACCGTGGGCATCGGGACGCTGCAGCGCGGCGCGCTCAACCTCGCCACGCTGCGCAATCTGCTCATGAATCCGGGCTTGCTGGCCACGGCGGCGGGCATTCTGCTCGCGCTCTTCGTGCCGAAATATCTGCTGGCCGATGTGCCGCTCGCCACGGTCCCGGCCGGCATGCTCGCCGTGAAGACGCTCCTCAATGCCTTAACGCTGGTCGGCAGCTTGACGATTCCGCTGTCGCTGGTCGTGACGGGCGCGCAACTGGGCGGCCTCGATATCTCTGACCATCGCCCCTCACGCACGCTGACCGGCGTCATTCTCTCCCGCTTGTTCATCGCGCCGGCGGCCATGGTGGCGATCACCTGCGGACTGCGCCTGCTGGGCATCCACTTCGATGAGGTCACCCGCATGGTCGCCTACATCATCGCCTGCATGCCGGTAGCGGTCAGTTGCAGCATGTTCACCGAACGCTTCGGGGGCGACACCTCTCTGGCCGCACGCAGCATCTTTTACACCACGCTGGTGAGTATTCTCTCGGTACCGGCGCTCTTTTACCTCATTCAGCGCCTGGGTCTGTAATGCCCGTCACCGTCCCAAGTGCGTCCAATAGTATCGATCGCCGCCGTATTGCAGCATGAAGCTCTCCCCGCTCGCGCTATCGAGCAGCACCATCAGCGGTTCCCGCGTGGTACCCAGCCCGGGCAGGATGAATATCTGCCAGCGCGGGGGCGGATAGGGGACATAGGCATTGCCATAGCCACCGGAATACGGCGAGGCTGTCGTGCCGACACCGGGCGGGTAGGTTGGCACGGTGGTCGTCATATCCACCGTCTGCGCTTTTTCCGCGCGCAGCGCCGGCGTCAGCAGGCTTCCCGCCAACATGCCCACACCGAGCATGGCGATCATGCCCAGACTCACCATCGTTCGTCGCATGAGCGTTCCTCCTTACCATTCTCTCAACGCGTGTACTACCACGACGAGTGTTGCCGTATTAGACCGACCCTATCGCCAAATTTCCGCACAGCCCTGTACGATTGTCCCGATGCGCGTGACTGTGTTATGCTTGCGCACATCTCCATTTTGTTGAGGCAACCGATGAAACGCTCGCACTGGTCGCTACTCTTGAGCCTGATCTTACTCGCCGTGTCCGCCGCACTCTATCTGCTGCAAATCCAGCTATTCCGCAAACCGGGCGATACGTTTTTTTATCTCTTGCAAGATCTGGCCTTTCTACCCATGCAGGTATTGTTGGTCACGCTCATTCTCAACGAAATGCTGCAGCGACGCGCCAAGCAGGAGATGCAGAATAAATTAAATATGGTCATCGGGGCCTTCTACAGCGAGATGGGCGCTGACTTGCTCCAGCGCTGCGCGGCATTTGACAACCGGCTCGATACGTTGCGCACTCACGTGCTAATCGGCAGCGCGTGGACGGACAAAGACTTTGCCACCGCGCAACAGCAGGTACGGACGCATGGCTTCAGTATCGATGCGCGCCGCCCGGAACTCGCGGCGCTGAAACAGTTCCTGATCGAGCGCCGTTCGTGCCTGCTCGCGCTCTTGGAAAATCCGAATTTGCTGGAACACGAGACATTCACCGACCTGCTCTGGGCGGTCTCGCACCTCACCGAGGAATTAGCCTACCGCCCGCAACTGCAGGGCTTACCCGACAGCGACTACGCGCATCTCTCCGGCGATTTGCAGCGGGCCTATACGCTGTTGATCTACGAGTGGCTGGCCTACGTGAAGCACCTACGTGATAACTATCCCTACATGTATTCCTTGGTCGTGCGCATGAACCCCTTCGTCCCTGACGCCTCGCCCATCGTGTGCTAAGGGTTCACACAGACTTGACAGCCGACGACAAATTCGTGACACTGTGACCGCTATGACATTAGATTTGCACACAGCGCGCCGCCAACTGGGCGCCGCCTATACGCTGGAATATCATCAGGAACTCACCTCGACCAATGATCGGGCGTTGGAGCTGGCGCGCGCCGGCGCACCGGCCGGCACGCTGGTCGTCACCGAATATCAAACGGCCGGGCGCGGGCGACGCGGGGCGGTGTGGACGGCGCCGGCGGGCAGCAGCGTCATGTGTTCGCTGGTGCTGCGTCCGACGGCGGCCATCCCGAACCACCAACTGGCCATCCTCACCGGGGTCGGCGCGGCCGAGGGGCTGGCAACGCTGAACGTGCCGGTGAAGATCAAATGGCCGAACGACCTGATGGTACACGACCGCAAGGTGGCGGGCATTTTGGTCGAAACGACCGGCGACGCGGTGGTGGTCGGCATCGGCGTGAACTGCGCCATCGACGAATTTCCCGAGGAATTGCGCGAACGCGCCGGCTCGTTGCATACCCTGCTGGCGCGCGAGATCTCGCGTGAGCGTGTGCTGACGGCGGTGGTGCAGGGGTTGCAGGGGGCGCTGCAACGCGTCGAAGCCGGCGGCATCGTCAAGGTGCTCATCGCCTGGAATACCATGAATTGGCTCTCACGGCGCAAGATACGCGTGACCGGCCCGCTGGGCACGGTGGAGGGTGACGGCCTCTTTCTCGACGGCCACAAGCTGGTCTTTCATGTCTTCAAAGATTGCGGCGTGGTGCCCATGCCGCTCGCCAGTACCGTGGAGGTCCGCTGATGCGCATCGGCGGAGGGAGCTATCGTAGCCGCACGCTGCGCACGCCCAAAGGTGATCTGACGCGCCCCACCTCGGGCATGGTGCGCGAGACTTTGTTCAACATGCTTGCGCCGCTGCTGCCGGAGGCCAGTTTCCTCGACCTCTTCGCCGGGTGCGGCAGTGTCGGGCTGGAGGCGTTGAGCCGCGGCGCAGCGTCCGCCACCTTCGTCGAGAGCGCCCGCCCCGCGCTCGACTGCCTGCGCGCGAATATCGAGACGCTCGGCGTCGCGGGGCAGACCAGCGTCCTCCCCTACCCCGTGCTGCGCGCCCTTGAGCAGCTCACGCAACAAGGCGAGTCATTCGATATCATCTTCCTCGACCCGCCCTTCCACGACAGCAGCGCCTACCAGCAGGTCTTGGACGCCCTGGCCCCTGTCGAGGTGCTCGCGCCGGATGGCCTCATCATCGCCCAGCACGGCCCACGCGTCAAAGTGCCCGAGCAGTGCCCGCCCTTCACGCGCTACCGGCAGCGCGATATCGGCGATAACGTACTTTCCTTCTACCGCCGGGTCGCGAAGTAATCGGGCGGTGTGGCCGCCGCACCGGGCTGTTGCCACAAGGCTGGCCTATAGGAAGCCATTCCCTGTTGTTTCCAGCCCTGGGATAGCCGGGCTATGGCCCTGTTCCAGACAGTGCTGTTGACATGAGGCTGGCCTAAAGTCCTCAGCAGAGCATCCCTGGTTTGCTGCCAGCCCGCAGACCAGGAGAGGAAGCGCCCGCGCGGCGTAGAATATCAACACAGGCCCTTGGGCTGTCCTCGAACCCATCAACTTCCCGCAAGGAGTGTCCCATGCAGTTAATGTGCGATGCTGTCAGTGTGCTCGGATCACGGCACGGCGTGCTGTGGAATCCCGCGCAGAAAGAGTGCCAACTCATCCGTTTCTCCCCGCTGTCCGAAATGCCGAAGCTGCAGTTGCGCGCCGGCATCATCGTCAGTGGGGAAGAGTACGTGTTTCCACTCTGTCAGGATGGAGAGAATTTCTTCTTTCATGACCAGCGCATCACCCCCTGCACCATGACGTTGATGGGCATTGATCCGGGCACGACCACCAAGACGCAACTGTCCGTGGTCACGCCTTTTCGCCCGCGCGACGCCGCGTTTTCCACCACACCGGTGCTCGCGCTTCGCCTCTGCGTCGAGAAGCTGCCGGGGCTGTTTCGTTGGCTGCCGAAGACGAGCGACCCGCAAGACGCGGAGATCTTCCTCGAATTGTACGGCGACGACGTGCAGGTCACGGCGAGCGGCGACGATGCGCTCGACCTGCAGTTTTCGCAACTGTGCGAGGTGGCCGGCGCGACGGGTGATCCTGCGACGCCAAAGGAAGATTTCCGCCAGTACGACCGGCTGGTCGCGCTCAACGGCACGCGCCAGAGCACGCGGCTGACGAAAAAAGTTACGCTGACGGAAGGCGCGGTCAGCGAGTCGCTGGACATCGCCTGGTGCAACTACAACGGCCCGGTGCTGCAAGTCCACGGCACGCGTTACCCCTTCCACTACGCCGAACGCTTTGCCGATCTGGATGCGGTGGTGGCCTGGGCGCGCGAGCACCTGGAGGATATCTTCACCAATGCCGCGCATGTGGACGGCATTGTCGGGCAAAACAACAGCGGCAAGAACGTAAACAGCCTGCTCGCGCAGACGCTGCACTCCTGGCTGGCCTGCACCTGGTGGGTGCAACGCGACGGCAGCGATTGGTTCAGCGTGTGGGAGGGCAACTGCAATTTCCATTCCACCGTGGACGTGGAATACACGCAGACGCCGTTTTACCTCGCAGTGTGGCCGGAGTTGCTGCGCTCCGAACTCGATTTCTGGCCGGAATTTTCCAAAGATGGCACGAAAACGTTGGGCGAGCCGGGGGCGGGCACGCTCTTTCTCTCGCACGACGTGGGCGCGTTCACCTACGCCAACGGCCAGCAGTACCCGCACGAGATGGAGGTGGAAGAGACGGCCAATTACCTCATCCTCGCCTACTGCTACTACAAACGCACCGGTGACGAAACGATGCTGCGCAAGCACCAGGGCATCATGAAAAAATACCTGGCCTTCCTGGCCGCCTGCGACAGCACCGGCGACCTCATCCCGGATATGGGCGTGGCGAACACCATCGACGACGCTTCGCCAGCCATCCAATACGGGCGCGAGCAAGTCTATCTTGCCGTGAAGACGCTCGCCGCCTACGCGGTGGGCGCGGAGATACTCAAGCTGCTGGGCAACCCCACGCTGGCCGCCCGCTACCACGATCTCGCCGCGCGCCTGCGCCCGGTCATCGAGGAGCGCGGCTGGATGGGCGACCACTTCGCGACGTTGTTGGAAAAAAGCGGTGAGCTGACCGATCCCTGGACGGGCAAGACCTTCTTCTGCGCGGAGATTCCCGGCTGGGACGCCGCGCACATCTATACCGAAAACGGCATCGCGCTGCTGGATATGGTCGGCTTTGATTTGGGGCTGGATCGCGAGAAGTTGGTCACCGACCTGCGCGTCGCCACCGACCGCTGCCTGCGCGAATACGGCTGCGTGCATAGCGCCTACAACAATACGCAGATCATGCACGACGAGTCCATGAAGGGCCTGGCCGGCGCCGCGCTCAGCCCGGGCTGGATTTCCATGAACATGCTGCGCGACATCGCCGCCTTCTACCGCGGCATCGATTTTCGCGTACTCGCCGAGCGCTATTGGGAGTGGCAGGTGGTCACCAACACGCAGGAAGCCCGCCTCTTCTTTGAGACGTTCAAGGGGAACATGTTGAGCTTCTACCCGCGCGGCATCGCCATCTGGGGCTACTTCGATGCGCTGGCCGGTCTGGTCATCGACGTGCCCGCCGGCGCCATGACCACCAGCACCCCCTTCGCGCAGATCAAAGTGCCCCGCCTCTACGACGCCGACTGGGCGCAGGGGACGTGCACGGTGATTACGAGCTAGCGGTAGGAATGGGGACGGCGGGACTCGCAGCGTTCGAGCGCAGCGAGTCCCGCCGATGCGTTTGCTATGTTCAGGCTTTGCTATAGGCGGCGTCAACGTCGAACACCGGTTTATCGGTGATGACGATTTTGCCGTCTTCAATCTTGCGGTAGAAGCAGGAGTAGTAGCCGGTGTGGCATGCGCCGCCGACCTGTTCAACTTTCAGAATAATGCAGTCGAGATCGCAGTCGACGAACATGGCCAAGACTTGTTGGCGATGGCCGCTGCTCTCCCCTTTGCGCCAGAGCTGCTGGCGGCTGCGGCTATAGTAGGTGCCGAAACGGGTATTGATGGTTTCGGCCAACGCTTCGCGGTTCATGTAGGCCACCATGAGCACCCGGCCCTCGACATCCTGCACGACCGCAGGAATAAGGCCCGCGCTATCCCACTTCATTTGTCCCAAATCCAGGGGCATTTCGCCCTCGTACGGTTTCATCAAGTAACACCTCAACCTGTGAATTGCCCTGAGTATACCAATCTGCACGGCAGAGCGTAAAGTTTTCTTGCAAAATGTGCGCTGCGCCATACCTTGCCGAAGCCTCTCGACCCAGGTACAATAAGATTTCGGTCTCGCGTATCACGAGCCAACGAACGGAATCCATCATGCCGACAAATCAACGACGCGATGAATGGGAGCAGAAGCTGCAGGATGCCCTGACGGCGCACGATCTTGTCACCCTGACAACGCTGCTGCCCCATATCCATGCCGCTGACCTCGCCCGGTTGTTTCCCGAGTGGGAGCAGGAGGCGCAGCAGCAGGTGTTGGATGCGCTCTCGGATGAGCACGCCGCCGAACTGCTGGACGAGTTGGAGCCGGTGGATCGCGCGCAAGCGCTCGACCTGTTGTCGGTGGAGCGTGCCTCGGACATCATCGAAGAGATGCCGAGCGACGAAGCGGCGGACCTACTGGGCGAACTGCCGCCTGCCGAAGCCGATGCCCTGTTGGAACAGATGGAGCCGGGCGCGGCGGGCGATATCGCCGACTTGCTGCGCTACCCGGAGGATACTGCCGGCGGGTTGATGGTGAAGGAGTTCGTGCGGCTCACGCCGGAGGAGACCACCGCCGAGGTACTCTCCATGCTCCGCAGCCACCAGGACGACGCGGAGATGATTTATTGCCTTTATGTGTTGGATGAGGACGAACGGCTGCTCGGCTTGGTCACCCTGCGCGATCTCATCGTCAGCATGCCCGATGCCTCCATGGCCGATATCATGAAGCATGACGTCGAGAGCGTGCCGGTTGATATGCCGCAGGATGAAGTGGCGGAAGTCGTGCGGCGCCATGACCTGTTGGCGGTACCGGTGCTCGATCCCGCCGGGCGCATGCTCGGGCTGGTGACGGTGGACGACATCGGCGACGTGGTACAGGAAGAAGCGGCGGAAGAGTTGCTGACCATGGGTGGCAGCGAAGAAACCGAGGAGCGCCCTCCCCTCTTTGCCTCACGCGGCTGGCGCAATGGCCTGCTGGCACTATGCGGCGGCTTGCTGGGCGCGATACTCATTCTGGGCATCATCCAGCATCAGCCCGCCTGGCATCCCGCGGCGATGCTCTTACCGCTGCTGACCATTATCAGCCTCATCGCCGGAAGTCAGGCCGCGATCTCCATGGATCGGGCGTACGACAATGCGGTCGAGAGCCGTCAACTCGAACGCATCTTTCAACGGGAGCTGGTGACCGGGGCGCTGTTGGCGTTGCTGGGCGGACTGCTGGCCGGCATCAGCGAGTATTTCATTCTCAAACACCGCGTGTCACTGGCGCTCATGTCAGGTGGACAGATTGCCGTCGGCTTATGGCTGGCGTCCATTACCGGGGCCGTCGGCGCGTTGCAGGTGCGCCGTCGCGGCGGCTGGCTCGGCACCACCACCCACACGCTCATCGTCGTGCTCGCCATGCTCATTGCCATCGCGGTTTACCTGTTGCTGACGCACTAGCAGCTAGCTGGGAGCGCTCGGCGCGACATTTTTCGCCTCATCCACCGCGCGAATCACTTCGAACAGTTGCCGCAGGCGTTCGGGATCTTTCTGCCCGGGCGCATGTTCGATGCTGCTGCTGACGTCGATCGCATCCGGCTCCGCGATGCGCATGGCGTCCGCGATGTTTTCCGGGGACAAGCCGCCGGCCAGAATGATCGGCCGTCCGAACGCGTGCGCTTTCCGGGCCACCTGCCAGTCAAAGGAGGTGCCTGTGCCGCCGTAATGGCCGGCGACTTTACTATCGAGTAATATCGCGCGCGCCTGCTGATAGCGCGACAAGAGGGCGAGGTCGTGCACCGTCGCGATGGAGATGCCTTTGATGGCGGGCCAGGCCAAACGCACCAGATACTCCGGCGGCTCATCGCCATGCAGTTGGGCGATCTGGCAGCCGGAATAGGACATAATCTCGCTCACCTGGGCAATCGACTCATTCACCACGACGGCGACCGGCGTCACAAACGGGGGCAGACGGTCGATAATCTTCCGCACGGCGGCGGGCGAAATGTAGCGGGGGCTTTCACGAAAGAAGATAAAACCGAGCGCATCGGCGCCGAGTTCGACAGCGAGCATCGCATCCGCAAGATTGGTGATCCCGCAAATTTTGACGCGAGTACGTGGCAGCATGCGCGGCACTCCTTCCGAGGACAAACGTGCATGAAATGACGACAGAATTCCATGCTACGCAGAATTACCGAGAAACATACACCCCATGACGGCGCATGGGCGGATAATGCTCACGCATTCTGGGTGTGCGACCCCTGTAACGCAGGCGCACACAAGAGCGCTACCGGAAGCAAGAAGGTTCTGCTAAAATACTATAATAAATAGTATCATGGAATAGCGTCAGCGTAAACCCATGCGCACCGACTGCCGGGGAACACGCCGTGTGATGCGGGCGCTGAGGGGGTATATGAGCATCATGTTACGACCACTGTATTACTGGGGATTCCTGGGCGTCTTTGTGCTCCTTATCGGCGTCGTACTCGCGGGATGTGGCACGACGCCCGGCTCGTCATATGCGGGCAACGGGGGGGTCGGCGCGGATGCCGGACCCTGGCCGGCCAACCCGAATCAAAGCCTGCCGGATCGCAACGCGGGGAGTTCGCCGAACGTGCCGCTCACCGTTGTGCTGCACGCCACCGCTGCCGAACATGCCAAGCTTTCGCTGCAGGTGGTGAAAGTTGAACTCAACTATGAGAAGCAATGGATCACCGTCAACGCAAAAAATGTGCTGGATAAGCTGCAACCCATGCCCTGGAGTGTCGGCGACACCGGTGGTACGGCGCTGCTCGCCAATACGCAAGTGCCGCGGCGCAACTACACGGCCATACGCCTGGTCTTCAACGAGGCGAAGACGACCGTGACCATGAAGCCGGAAACGCCGGCGCTTCCCCTGAAGGTGAACGGCGCCATGCAAAGTCTTGAGGGGTGGGTCATGGACCCCAAGCAGCCGAATACGGTGACGTTTACGCTCGACGGGACAAAGATTACCGCCGCAGCCTCCAGCGCCAACGTGCCCGAGGGCGCACTCGCCATCAGCAAAGGCATGCCGACCGGCGCCATTTCCGGCAAACTGACACCCTACATCGCCAGTGCGAAAATCCAGTTGCTGTGGGGCACTAGCGACTACGAATTTGCCAGCGCCACCCCGTTGCCGCCGGACGGCGTGTTCGCCATCAAAAACGTGCCGGCCGGAATGTACCGCGTCAAAGTCATCTCCAGCAGCCACCATCTGATAGATGACCTCTCCAAGCCGATGGCGGTGGGCGAGAAAGAAGTGGCGCTGGGTGAATTGCACCTGGCGGAAAACAGCCGCTAAGGGCGGTGGATGTTTACGGCCCTGGGATAGCCGGGCTATAAGCGTATGGGACTGTCCTCGCCCAAAACGCCCGCTTTGCGGAAGCGCACTGGCATGGCATTTATGAACCGTCTGGTCCATCACGCCCGGTGCCGGACTGTCCCCTCTGGAGCGCCTCTTGCACGGGGACAGTCCAGCACCGGGCGCGGATGCCACCAGGACGGCTAACCCTGGGCCCGGCGTCGGCTCCGCTACCGTGGCGTTGTCCGCAAGGACAGTCCCTCACCGGCGCAATCCTCGGTGTAGCGCGCGCCCGCTGTGGCGCGCCTGTTTCGCCTGCCGACCCGTGCCTGCGAGAGCGACGGGGCGTTCCCTAATTGGCACCCGGCTCCTGCTCCGCCGCACGGATACGGTCGCACCACAGGCGCGCCACAGCGGGCGCGCGCTACGAAAGAGCGCCTACCATAGAGGACAGTTCCCCACCGGCCCGATGGCATGACTGGCCTACTTCGAAAACAGGGCCATAGCCCAATGCCGTTCAAATAAGCCCACTTCGTCTGGCAAGAGAAATGCTTAGGCCTCTGCAGCCCGTGCCAGCAAACCGTGGGTGGCCTGTCCACCGCAGTGTGCGTCTTGCTGTAGGGGCCGCCCTCTGTGGCGGCCCGTGGTCGTGTTTTGGTGTCTCGTGTTCGCGTGAGCGGCAAGGTGCACCGCCTGGGCTCACACCCCCGTCACCTCACGCCGCACAGCTGCGGTCACGAGACGTGCGGGCCGCCACGGAGGGCGGCCCCTACCACGGGGAGACGTGGATATATTCCTCAGCGGATGCACACGATGTTTGGTGAGTGTTTCTCGTCAAGACAGGCCAATACGGTTCATACGAGCCTGCCATTGAGTCGTCTAACCGACAGAGCTTATTTGAACGGCATTGGGCCATAGCCCGGCCGTCTCCTACACCAAACACCAGCGCCGCGCGATGAGCGCGGCGCTGGTGGTTGGTGATCGCTGGGCGTGAACGGTTACGCCGCGCTGACGGGGGTGCGGGCGTTCTTCAACTGCTTCACGAGCTCGGTGAGCACTTCCATCGCATCGCCGACGAAACCGAAGTCGGCCACCTGGAAGATGGGGGCCTCGGGGTCGCGGTTGATGGCGATAATGCAGTCGGCCGACTGCATGCCGGCCAGGTGTTGCACGGCGCCGGAAATGCCACAGGCGATGTAGAGCTTCGGACAGACGGTCTTCCCGGTTTGCCCCACTTGATGCGGATAGGGCATCCACCCGGCATCGACCGCGGCGCGCGAGGCGCCGACAGCGCCGCCGAGCAGGTCGGCCAGTTCCTTGAGCAGGGCAAAGTTCTCCGGCTTACCCAGGCCGCGCCCGCCGGACACGATGACATCGGCGTCGACGATGTTCACCTGCTGGGTGACGTCGCGCACGAAATCTACGATATTCACCGACGAACTGAGTAACTGCTCCACCGGGGCGACGCGGACGATTTCCGCCTGCGCCGTGTCGCCGGGCAGCACCGCCTGCATCACTTTATGACGCACGGTGGACATCTGCGGGCGGGTGTAGGGGCAGAGAATGGTGGCCATGATGTTGCCGCCGAAGGCCGGGCGCGTCTGGTAGAGCAAGCCGTCCTCGCCGATCTCCAGGCCGGTGCAGTCTGCCGTCAAGCCGGTATACAGGTCCGTCGCCACGCGGGCGAGGAAGCTGCGGCCCGTGGTGGTGGCCCCGGCCAGCACGATTTCCGGCTTGTAGGTGCGCACCAGTTGCGAGAGCACGCGGGTATAGGGCTCCGGGCGGAAGCGCGCGAGCTTGGCGTGTTCGTACAGGTAGACCTTATCGACCGGATACTTGGCCAGTTCGTCCGCCAGCGCCGCGAGATTGTCGCCGAGCACGACGACGGCGAGTTCGGTACCGCGCGCATCGGCCAGCTTACGCCCTTCGCCGATCAACTCCGGTACGACGCCGGCCAGTTTGCCGTTATCATGCTCGCCGAAGACCCACACGCCGGCATACTGCCCCAGGTCCTCGCGCGGCTGCTTGTCGATCTCAATGACGATGGCGTTGAACTTACAGGCGCTGACGCAGGACCCGCAGAAGGTGCAGCTCTCGATGGCGATGGTGGCAAGCTTGCCGTCAACGGCAATGCCGTTTTGCGGGCAGACTTTCGTGCACACTTTGCACCCAACACATTTATCGGTAATGACGCGAATAGACATCAAAAATTCCTCTCTGGGATGACCGGACGGGGGGTTAGACCGTCACATGCTCACGAATAATCTCCAGCATCTTGGACGCGAGGTCAGGCGCATCGCCTTCCCAGCGCTCGCCACCGGCGCGGTGTTCGGGGCAGAAGATCTTCACCACCTGGGTCGGGCTGCCTTTCAGGCCGCACTTCTCCGGGTCGAGTCCCATGCTCTCCGCGCTCCACACAGGAATCTGCGCCGATTTCGCGCGCATCTTGCCGCGCAACGAGGGGGTGCGCGGCTCGTTGATCTCTTTCACCACGGTGAAGAGGGCGGGCAGCGCCACTTCGCAGATCTCGTAGCCGTCTTCCAGCAAACGATGCACTTTCGCGCGCTTGGTATCGATCTCTTCGACCTGACTGACATAGGTGGCCAGCGCATAGTCGGCGTGTACGGTGATGCCGGGGCCGGTCTGCGCGGTATCCCCATCGATCGCCTGCATGCCGCAAAACACCAGATCCGCGTGCAACTCGGACACCGCGGCGGCCAGCGCGTAGGAGGTCGCCCAGGTATCGGCGCCGGCAAAGGCGCGGTCGGAGAGCATCACGGCGTCATCGGCGCCCAGCGTGATGGCTTCGCGCAGCGCGGCGTCCACTTGCGGCGGCCCCATGGACACGACCGTCACCGTTGCCGCTTCGCCCTGCGTGGCCAGCCGTTCTTTGACGCGGACCGCTTCCTCCAACGCATACAGGTCAAACGGGTTGATCTGCGATTCGACGCCCTGACGCACCAGCGTATTCGTCTCCGGATCGATTTTGACGTTGGTGGTCTGCGGCACCTGCTTGATGCACACAACGATCTTCATATTGACTCCAGTTCTCTATAACTATCCGAATCGGACAGCGTTTTCTACGTGACAACAACGAGGCGTCATGCCGGTTTGTATCAGCATAACGCCTGTGCAACTTACCCTTCATTCAACGCCAATAAACGAGATTCCTCTTCGCGTCGCCATTTTGCTTGCAGCAGGGCGCACGAGCGACACGGTGGCGTGCTGATGAAACAGCAGGGCCTTCCCTAGCCCTGAAAGGGCTCGTAGCCACTAGCCACCAGTGCAGCGCAGCGGAACTGGTGGATTAGCATATGCAAGAGTAGTCAGCCCCGACGGGGCGACAGCAGGAACGTCTGTCGCCCCGTCGGGGCTGGGCCGCATGAGACGTGGTCCACGGGTTGCGCGTTGCTCCACCCGTGGCTAGTGGCTGCGGGCTCCTTCGGAGCCGGGGGAAGGGCCCGGTATAGCAATTAGGTGATAGATCTGTATGTCCGTTAGGCTAGGCTCGTGTCAACAGCACTGTCTGGAACAGGGCCATAGCCCGGCTATCCCAGGGCTGGATACAACAGGGGACGGCATCAACTCTGTCCTGCTTAACGCCGACCTGCTGCAGGCGCAGCAAACACCGCACGCCTAACCGTCTGCGATACGCCGCATTAGAACGCCATCCGCTCCCAGCCTTTTTTCGCCACATCGCGCGGCGGCAAGCCCAGCAGTTCACGCCCATATTCCACGTAATACCGGTAATTCTCTATCGTCGTGCCATTGGTGATGCGGTGGTCGAGCCCGAACACCATGCCCCCCTGCTGCATGAGTGGCTGCAGTTTGTAGTCCAGCTCGCGCCGAATCTCTTCGCGGCTCATGCGCAGTACGTGCTTATCGATGCCACCCTTGAATGCCAGGCGATTGCCGTATTTCCGGCGCAGCGCGACGATGTCCATGCCGGCAGCGGGCTCGGCGGGAAACATCACGTTCACCCCGCACTCCAGGAAGGCGTCGATGACGGACACCATATTGCCGTCGCTGTCCTGGCTGAACAGCCGCGTGCCTTTGGCCGCGAGCATATCCCAGATGCGCCGGTAGTAGGGCTTGATGAATTCCAGAATGGTGGCCGGGCCGATGAGCGAACCGGATTTGCCGGCCATGTCTTCATGGACGCACAGGTTGTCGATGAGCAGCTTGTCGCTGATGCGCTCCAACACCTGGAAGGCGGTGTCGGACACCGTCTGCAAGATATCCTGCATGAGTTCGGGATCGTCGTAGTAGCAGAGGCTCGCGCCTTCTTCCCCCATCAACTGGCGCGGCAGATCGAACCCGCCGGGGATACCCGCGAGCACCACAGCACCCTGCGCTTGCGCTTCCCGCGCCGCCGCCACCTGCGTCCAGTCGATGCGGTCTTCGTGAAAGGTGTAGAGCGGTTTCAGTGGCAGCCAGCTTGCCATGTCCGTCACCGGATAGTTGAGCGGCAGCGGGATGGTGGCGTAGCCCTTGCAGAGCTTTTGCGTGCGGCCGAGTTCGTCCGTGGTGATGAGGTAGTCGGCGTTGTCTTCCAGCACGGTCGGCGCCAGGCCGCCGCGCATATGCGTATTGCCGCCACAGCCCACCAGGGGCACGTAATCCCAATCAAAGGCGACCATGCCGATCTCGTCCGCGCTGGCCCCCTGGACGGCCCATTCCGCTTCCAGGTTCGCCAGCGGGCCAAACAGCTCGACAAACATCTGCCGTTCCACCTGCCCGAAGGTCATGAGTTCGAGGTATTCTTCCCGATGCCAGCGCATAATCGTTCCCCCTGTATGCGGATTGTGTGTTGTCATGCACGCTGCCTTGTTGCATATGGCAGCGTCTAGCGTCTAGCTGTAGCGGGTTGTCACGTCGTACCTTCTCTTGGTGCCCGTAGCGCGCGCCCGCTGTGGCGCGCTTGTCTCGCCTGCCGATTCGTGCCTGCAAGATAGGCTGGGCGTTCCCAATTTGGCACCCTACGCCCTTTCGCCGCACGGATACGGTCGCACG